>NZLH01000181.1 GCA_002694155.1 Pusillimonas sp.
ACGGTTGCGGCGCGCGCTTACCGCACGCTAGACATGTTTGTTCCGTTGGTTTGGATTTGCCTGATTGGCTTGGCTTTAAACTGGCTTATTGGTACGCTACAACGCGTTTTGGATCGTAGCGGTTAATTAAAGTTGGGCAAAGAAAGTGAAACCCAAACAACAAGAGAAAGATTTTACGCAGGCCTATCAGGGGCATGAAACATTCATGCCTTATGTCCTTAACAGAACCACCGGTGCGGTGAATGCAGATTTTCAGGTGGTCTTGCGTGATCATGGCATGACCCTGCTGCACTGGCGTGTTCTGGCATTTTTACAAGAAACAGATGGGCTGGGTATTAGTGCGTTGGCAAATGCCGCCGGCGTAGACCAGGCAACACTATCGCGTGCGCTAACCGTAATGGAAAAGGCGGGTTATGTGCGCAGAGAGCCCAGCAAAACCGACCAACGCGTGTTGGAAATTCATTTATTACCTGCAGGTAAAAAGCAATTCAATAAAGTGTTGCCACCCGCCTGGGCTATTTTCGAGCGCGCTGTTGAAGGGTTAACCGTGGAAGAGCAACACGAATTTCAACGCTTGCTGAAGAAGGTTTGGGGTAATCTCGCTTGAACCGGATGTGAATTTGACGCTGGGGCGATGTGCTTTGTTAGCGGATACAATGCATGCAAGTTGTGTATCGTGAATCCGAAAGGAGTGACAATGCAGTATCGCAAGCTAGGCCAAACAAATATCGAAGTCAGTGCTATCGGTTTGGGCACCATGACCTGGGGTCAACAAAACACCGAGGCGCAGGCGCACGAGCAAATGGATTACGCATTCGAGCAAGGCGTAAACCTGTTCGACACGGCCGAAATGTATCCCGTGCCGCCCAAGGCGGAAACCCAGGGCAGTACCGAGCGCTTTATTGGTACATGGTTGAAAAAGACAGGGCTGCGCGACAAAATCTTCCTGGCCACGAAAATTGCCGGGCCATCGCGTCAGGCCGGCCGACCAAGCCATATTCGGGGGTCTACTAATCAGTTCGACCGCCCCAACTTAACCGAGGCACTGAACGATAGCTTGCAGCGTTTGCAAACAGATTACGTAGATCTTTATCAGTTGCATTGGCCCGATCGCAGCACCATTACATTCGGTCGTCATACCTACCCCTGGGAAGATGAGCCTTACACCGTGCCTATCGAAGAAACGCTGGAAGTGCTAAGCGATTTTGTTAAGCAAGGTAAGGTCCGTCATATTGGTGTTTCCAATGAAACGCCGTGGGGCGTGGCCCGGTTTTTAAGTGCGGCCGAACGGCTGGGGCTAGAGCGTATTGTTTCCATTCAAAACCCCTACAACCTTTTGAATCGAACCTTTGAACTGGGGCTGGCCGAGTTTGCGCATCGAGACCAGGTTGGCTTATTGGCCTATTCGCCTTTGGGGTTCGGTACCCTAACCGGTAAATATGAAGGCGGTGCGCGCCCTGAAGGGGCCCGCATTACTTTGTTCGAACGCTTTGTACGCTACACCAATGCACAAGCGATGGCGGCAACGTCGGCCTACGTGGCACTGGCGAAAGAAGCCGGTTTAACGCCCGCGCAACTGGCGCTGGCTTTTGTGAACACGCGCCCGTTCACGGTAAGTAACCTGGTAGGGGCTACCACGCTAGAACAGTTAAAGGAAAATATTGATAGCCTGAATATCACGTTAAGTGAAGATGTATTGGCTGAAATCGATGCGATCCACGTGAAATACCCTAACCCGGCGCCATAAAGCGTAATTTCATGAATGACTACGCTTTCGAGTTGCGTGATGTTGTGCACGAGCGCCAAAAACGAATGGTTCTGCATCACATCACGCTAAAGTTGCGAGCAGGGCGGCCAACCTGTTTAATTGGTAGTAGTGGTAGCGGTAAAACCTCTTTTTTGCGGTTATTGAACCGCCTGGAAAGCCCCGTTTCTGGCGAAATCCTGTTTAAAGGGCAACCTATTGAACAGTATCCGGTTCGCCAGCTTAGAACGCGTGTGGGGTTTGCTTTTCAGGCACCGGCTATGTTTGAAGGTACTGTGACCGACAACTTGCTTATGGCAGCAAGGTTTGCCAATGGCAAAATTACGCAGTCAGACCGCGATCGTGTCAGCGAGGCATTGGCGTTGGCCGATTTGAATGATAGCTATGCCGATCGCGACGCCGATCAACTGTCGGGCGGCGAAAGGCAGCGCGTTGCGTTAGCCCGTACCTTAATGAGTAAGCCTGAAGTGCTTTTGCTTGATGAGCCAACCTCTGCATTAGACCCAAAATCGGGTGCGCGGCTGGTTGATGCTTTGAAGAAATTGGCTCATGCAGGTGTAACCGTGATTATGGCTACACATCGGTTGGAAGAAGGGGAAGTCTTGGGGGGCGACACGATTGTGTTCGAGGCAGGTCGCGTGGTTGAACATCGGGAAGCTCGCCCCGACGCTACTTCCGAGGTGACGCATGTCTGATGAAACCGCGCTTAGCCTCGATTGGTTTAACCTGGCTTTGGCCGTGCCTCTGGTGCTGGTCGCTATGGCGCTTTCCTGGTGGCAACGTCTGGGTTTGGGCAAGAGTTTGCTTATTGGTGCTGTACGCGCCACTGTTCAGTTGTTGTTAATTGGCCAGGTATTGCTTTGGCTGTTTACAACCGACAAATGGTATTTAGTGCTGGCGGTACTGTTAGTAATGGTTGTTGCAGCCACGCTGGCCGCCACTAACCGTGTAGAGCAAATTGGCTCACGCATGTCGTTGCGTTTTTTATGTGGTGGGGCAATTTTAATTGGGTCTGCCCTTACCATGGCATACCTCGATTTGGTTGTGGTGAATATCGACCCTTGGTACGACCCGCGCTATTTAATTCCTATTTTCGGCATGATTGTGGGTAATGCCATGAACGGAGCGGCGTTAGCGGCCGAACGGGTACGTTCAGAGTTTGAGAGCCGGCGCGGCGAAATTGAAGCAGGCCTGGCGCTAGGGGCCAGCCCTGCCCAGGCATCTGCGCGTGCAGTGCGCCTTGCCATGACGGCAGCCTTAATACCCACCATTAACGCGCTGGCAGTGGTGGGTATTGTGTCGCTACCCGGCATGATGACAGGTCAGATTCTGGCCGGGGCCGACCCAACCCAGGCAGTGCACTACCAGCTTATCGTTATGTTTATGCTTACTTCAGCCACCGCAATTACTTCGGTGTTGGTAACCGTCTGGTATCGCAAGCGCTTTTTTACGCGCGCCGAGCAGTTGATCGATTTGGATTAAGCGGGGTTGGTTATGAATGACTGGAGCATTTGGACTTTTTGTTACGCCATGGGTAAGTTGCCGCTCGATTTCTTAAGTGGCTCACCTATTAACAGCAACCGGGGAACGGTTGATGTCCCCATGTTCATTACGTTGCTTAAGTCGCGTAACAACGAACTAATTCTGGTAGATACGGGTTTTGCTACCGGTGAATCCATGACTGGTAATAAGTTTGCCGATTTTGTTCGCAGCGACCAGTTATTAAAACTCTTTGGTTTTGACCCTGCCCAGGTTCATAAAGTGGTGCTAACCCATTTGCATTTCGACCATGCCGGTAATTTGGAAGGTTTTCCCAACGCCCAGTTTTACGTTCAACGCTACGAGTACGATGCCTGGAAGCAGGTTATTAGAAAGTATCAAGACACGCCAAACAGCAAGTACCATTGGGCCTTTTCATCTTTAAATCGAGATGATTTTATTGTGCTGGATCGGTTGATTGAACAGGGCAGGGTGACTTTTCTGGATGGCGATGCAGACATTTCCAACGGCCTGACCTGTCGGTTGGCAAAAGACACGCACACATTTGGCAGCCAGTGGCTGCAAATAAAAACAACGGAAGGTGATTTTGTATGCGCCGGCGACTGTTGCTACACATTCGAGAACCTGCGCCGCATGTGGCCGCCTGGCTATTTGCAAGGCAACGTATGGAATATGTTAAATACGTTTGAAGAAATGAAGGAGGTTGCAGGCGAAGATTTGGGCAGGCTGATTCCCGGGCACGATATTCACTTGTTCGACCATTACCCGGCCGGCCAGGCGCATGGCGTGCGTTTTGTCGAAGCCCACCTTGCGCAAGGGCAGGGCTCCTTGCTGAACCACCAGTATTGAACCCTTCGCGAAATTTGATAAAGAAAACAGAGGAACGGATATTTTTAAAGCATACGTATTATTGGGATTAGCGACGCTGTTCTGGGCGGCCAACTCTATTGCAGGGAAGTTTGCAGTGGGTCACGTTTCGCCCATGGTTATTGTGACCATTCGTTGGGCCAGCGTCATGATTGCGCTTTATGTGTTCAAAAAAGATCAAATTCTGGCAGATTGGTCGGTCATTCGCGCTCGTTTACCGTTTTTATTGTTTCTGGGTGCAATTGGTTTTACCGGCTTTAGTGTGGCGCTTTATTACGCGCTAATTTATACAACGGCGGTTAACGCAAGCATTATGCAAGGCGGTACTCCCCTGTTTGTGTTTGCCGCCAGTTTCATACTGTTTTCCAGCCGTATTGCTAAAGAACAGGCGATTGGGTTTTTGTTGTCTTTTATTGGCGTGATTATTGTGGCGGTACAGGGTGAATTTGCCAACTTGCTTGATTTGAATATTAATTTTGGCGATGCCTTGATGTTGTTGGCGATTCTTTCTTATGGCATATATACGGCTATTTTGCGCAGCAAACCTGCAATGCACTGGACAAGTCTGATGTTCGTGCTTTGTTTGGGCGCAACCATAGCGTCTTTGCCATTGCTGTTTATTGAGGCCATGCAAGGCGCTACCATATTGCCTGATACCCAAGGGTGGATGGCGGTGGCCTACATCGTAATTTTCCCCTCACTTTTGGGGCAGGTGTTCTACATTAAGGCGGTAGAACTAATAGGTGGGAACCGGGCCAGTTTGTTCATTAACCTGCTACCTATTTGGGGGGCCTTGCTGGCTGTAACCCTGGTAGGCGAGGCCTTCTATTCGTACCACGCAGCTGCGCTGGTGTTGATTTTTGCAGGGATTGGCTTGGCCGAGTACGGGGGGCGTAAGCTAAGTCGGCGCAATGCTTAATAAGGCTTGCGCCGGCTGGGCTCAGTATTTGAAGCGTGGTAAACGATTTACCTTTGGTGGTAAATTTGCGACCCTTTCTTTACAAATTCAACTGCTTTTTCTTGCATGCCCAGTTGCAAGGCTTCGGCTTCTTGCAAGCCATTTTGTTTTGCATATTCGCGTACGTCTTGCGTAATTTTCATACTGCAAAAATGTGGCCCGCACATTGAACAAAAGTGGGCTACTTTCATCGAGTCTTTCGGCAGGGTTTCGTCGTGAAAGTCTTTGGCAGTGTCGGGGTCAAGCCCCAGATTGAACTGGTCTTCCCAACGAAACTCAAATCGCGCTTTGGACAGCACATTGTCCCGTATGGCAGCGCCCGGGTGGCCCTTGGCCAGGTCGGCTGCGTGTGCCGCAATTTTGTAGGTGATGATGCCGTCTTTTACATCTTTTTTGTTGGGTAAGCCCAAGTGTTCTTTGGGCGTAACGTAGCAAAGCATGGCCGTGCCGTACCAGCCGATCAGGGCGGCGCCGATGCCCGACGTAATGTGATCGTAGCCTGGTGCAATATCGGTTGTTAGCGGCCCCAGCGTGTAAAAGGGCGCTTCATGGCAATGCTTCAATTGCATGTCCATGTTTTCCTTGATCAGGTGCATGGGCACATGGCCGGGGCCTTCCACCATTACTTGGACATCGTGTTTCCAGGCCACTTGGGTTAATTCCCCCAACGTTTGGAGTTCGGCAAATTGGGCTTCGTCATTGGCGTCGTACCCCGATCCTGGTCTTAATCCGTCGCCCAGGGAAAAGCTCACGTCATACGCTTTCATGATGGCGCAAATCTCTTCGAAGCGTTCATAAATGAAGCTTTCTTTATGGTGTGCCAGGCACCATTTCGCCATAATCGACCCACCGCGCGACACAATGCCTGTTAAACGGTTGGCCGTCATGGGAATGAAGGGGAGCCTGACACCGGCATGAATCGTGAAGTAATCAACGCCTTGTTCAGCTTGTTCAATCAGGGTGTCGCGAAAAATTTCCCAGGTGAGATCTTCGGCTTTGCCATCTACTTTTTCCAGCGCCTGATAAATCGGCACGGTGCCAATGGGTACGGGCGAATTCCGTATGATCCACTCGCGGGTTTCATGTATGTTTTTGCCGGTGGATAAGTCCATGACCGTATCACCACCCCAACGGATCGCCCAGGTCATTTTTTCAACCTCGTCGTGAATGCTTGAACTTAGGGCTGAGTTGCCGATGTTGGCGTTAATCTTGACCAGAAAGTTTCTACCAATTGCCATTGGTTCGCTTTCCGGATGATTAATGTTTGCTGGAATGATCGCTCTTCCTTTTGCCACTTCGTTGCGCACGAACTCTGGTGTGATCGTGTCAGGGATCGACGCGCCAAATGATTGGCCGGGGTGCTGGCGCAGTAAACGAGCGGCGAGCTTTTCGCCGTCGGGGCCGCTGGCACGCAACATTTCCACGTAACGTTCACGTTGAAGGTTTTCGCGAATCGCGACAAATTCCATTTCGGGAGTAATGATGCCGCGCCGCGCATAATGCATTTGTGTCACGTTGTTGCCCGCTTTGGCGCGGCGCGGCTTGCGCCTCAGTTCGAAACGCAACGCGTTAAGCGTGGCATCTTTTTGTCGGGCCTGACCATACTTGCTGCTGGCGCCCTCCAGTTGTTCCGTGTCGTTGCGTTCTGCGATCCAGTTGCCGCGCATGGCAGCCAGACCCTTGCGGATGTCGATTTTCACCGACGGGTCGGTGTAGGGGCCGCTGGTGTCATAAACAGTCAGCGCCGGGTTTTTTTCACCGCCAAACATGGTGGGTGTGTCACCTTGGGAAATTTCGCGAAATGGTACGCGGATATCAGGGCGCGAGCCTTGCTGATAAACCTTGCGTGACTGGGGAAGAGGGGCGATGGCCGCAGCGTCGACTTCGGCGTTGGCGGCTGAAAAGGTGGAATGGGGATTCAAGATATGCTCCAAAAAAATTAAACATGGAGCCGATAGGGAAAGCCCGCAGCGATCGGGCAGCGGATGGCCAACCGATTTCAACGAGCGCGCTCCCAGCTTCGGCATTATCCGTACTGGTACGAAGGGACTTTCTCAACCCGCTGACAGCCAGCGAGTACCCCTGCGTGAGTCACAGTATAGGATATGTGCCTGCAAAGTGTTCGAGTGATTTTGAATAAAGCTTGAGGTGCTTAGGTTGTTAACGATTGTTCGAAGGTTTTTGAACGAAATCACCGTCTACATAAAACCATTGTCCATTTTCCCGAATGAACCGGCTGACTTCATGCAAACGGTTTGCTTGCCCATTCAACCGTGAGCGGGCAACAAATTCTACGGTGGCGTGAGTAGTGTCTTGTTGGGTATGGTTTCTCAGTTGAAGGCCCAGCCATTTCACGCCGGGTGCATTGGGTTCCAAATGGGTCGGGCGCGTGTCGGGGTGCCAGGTTTCCAACAGATACGCCAATTCGTTTAGCACGAAAGCGGTATACCGCGAGCGCATTAATGTGGGGGCATCGGGAGCGTTTAAACGCTCTGAACCATGGTGCCAGCGTTTGCAGCATGCTTCATAGCTTGCGTTGTTTCCGCATGGGCAAGAATCGGGTTGGGTATGGTTGGTGGCTTTTTTCATTAGGTACACTGCCCTGACATAAACGACGAATAGCCGCTTTTTATATCTTCAATTATATTTTGGTGATTAATATCCCTGCTGGTTTCAACGAAAATTCGCCTGAATCTCGATTAGCTCACAATGACTCAAATCACTTCAACAAACATTCAACTGATTGAAAAGAAATTCGCCAAGCCCATTGGCGGTTCCGGTGTTACTGGTGTCGATATTATTGTTGCGACACTGCGTGATGATGATGGCGTGGAAGGGTTGGGCTTTTCCTACGTGATTGGAGGAGGGGGTGCTGTAATTGCACAGCTGGCACAAACCCAAGCTTCACGATTTCTGGAAGGGGCGCCACTGCAAGCGCCACCCGCTCATTGGGCGCAAATTAAGAAGAGTTTTAACCGAACGGGCGATGGGCCGAATATGCTGGCGCTTGCAGCATTGGATGTTGCCTTTTGGGACTTAACTGCCAAGAGAAGAAACGAACCTCTGGTGCGTGCGTTGGGCGGAGACATTATGCCGGTGCCGCTTTATGCCAGTGGTGGCTTCAGCCCAAACGCAGCCCCTGGGGAAAGTGCTGAGCTTGCTGTGAAATATATTGAAGCTGGTTATGCCGGTGTAAAGCCACGCGTGAATGCGAACAGTGATGATGAGGCCGTTTTGCGCGCTGTGCGTGATGCAATTGGGCCGGAAACCAAATTAATGGCCGACGCGAACGAAAAAGGGAATATAGAAACGGCGTCCCGCTTGCTGGCTCAAGCTGCGGAGTATGGGCTGGACTTTATCGAGGAACCTTTGCCGTCGGGTGACATTCTGGGCTATCGCCATTTGGCGGCGCAAGAAAACAGGTCTGCAATAGCCACAGGGGAACACTTTCAGGGTCTTGATCGGTTTGTGGTCTGTTTAGAGGATGGCATCGCGGGGGTCATTCAGCCCGATCTTGCCATGGCGGGGGGGCTGACACCGTGTCTGGCGGTGGCCCGGGCTGCGGCTGCAAAAGGCGTAACGGTTGCGCCGCATTTTCTGCCCGGTTTGTTTGTGAATTTATCGGGCACTTTCGATGGCCAGTTATTGCTGGAAGAATTTCCAATTATTGAGGATGTTTTTGAAGGGTGGCCAGAGCGTGGCAGTGATGGCATGCTTGGCCCAAGGGATTGCGCAGGGCATGGGTTGGTGCTTAAGGCACTCTAAGGGTCATAATGACAAAGAAGGTTGAAACCGGTAATTCGATCAAGCTTGCACTGGAGCTGCTTAAGCGTATTCCGCGCAACCGATACGTTACGGCCCCTGAACTACACAAACAATTAGATGCCGCCGGCATTGTTCGTACCAAACGCACCATCGAGCGTCAGCTTGAAAGCCTGGTGAACGAGTTCGACATCGAACGTGATGATCGTAGCAAGCCCTTTGGATATCGATGGAAAAGCCAGACACGGGGTTTGTCCTTGCCAATGCTTAACGAACAAGAGTCGCTGCTTTTAGCGCTTTCGCAACGATATTTGCAAAATTTGCTACCGGCTTCGATTCTGCAGTCGATGGATGGTTTTTTCTATCAAGCACGTACCAATTTGGTAGATGGCGGCGAGAAACTTGAAAGCCAGTGGTTGAAAAAGGTGCGGGTGGTCGACGTTACACAACCCTTGTTGCCACCTGCCGTTAAAACGGGCGTTTTCGAAATCGTAACTACGGCTTTGTATCGCAATCAGTGGCTGGAACTCAGCTACCGGAATGCGTCGGGTAAGTTGGCAGATTACCGCGTAATGCCGCTGGGATTGGCACAACAGGGGCCCAGGTTGTATTTAGTGTGTAGGTTCAACGGTTATACCAACGAACGTAGTTTGGCTTTGCATCGCATTGAAGCCGCTAAGGCTTCCGACCTGACTTTTACGCGGCCTGCGGAATTTAGTTTGGAACGATATGATGCGGACGGACGCTTTGGATTTGGTGAAGGCACAAGAATAAAACTGTCTTTCTGTATTGATAAAGAGGCGGGCTATCATTTGCTGGAGTCGCCGTTATCCGAAGATCAGGAAGTGCGAGAGCTGGAAAATGGTTACCAAATTCAAGCCATCGTAATCGACTCAGCGCAGTTGCAATGGTGGTTGAATGGGTTTGGTGAAAATGTTTGGGGTGTTGAGAAACTTTCAGTCTGATCCTGGCTAATTTTTTGTGGAACCTGAAGGTTCTTGAGGGCGTGTAAGTGCGCCATTCAACCATTTAGACCCTTCAACATCAAACGGGGAAGTTAATCGATCGGTTATTTGTGGCGGAATGTCCAGTTTTTCGTCCAAGCTCATTTCCAGACTGTCTTTCGAACTGGGTTGCGTGTCGTGAAGTGAACGCAGAAAGCTATTGCAACTGGCAAGGACGCGACGAACCTGATGCTTCTCGAAGGTGTCATTCTGGTATGGGAATAATGAGTTAATTTTTATGTCATCAGTCAGTTGACTGCTTGTATCGAGGTTGGCGACTTCACGTTGCATTAGGCCCCCAATACGGTCAACCCGCCCGGTACGTTGTTCGATCGAGGACGCCGAGTGAGAAATGCCGTGGTGAATAACAGTGCTGCAGTATGTATGTAAATCTACCCCTTCCTCATAAACGTTGGTAGCCACGATAACCCATGGCATCCCAGGCATTCTGAATTGCGTGGTCAGGCGTTGTCGGCGTGTGTCATCCTGGCCGCCGAAAGCCGCCGCCGTAGGGGCTTGCCTGGCAAGCGCTTGATTGACAAGTTGTCGAACAGATATATGGTGGCTTTGATCTGTAACAATGTCGTGATCCAATGGCCTAAGTGTGTTGCCTTGGTCATTAATGAGCGGGAAATTTAGTTTTTTGATGAGATCGAAATTGGCGTTTACCTCGGCAAGCTCCCAGCCACTGCTTGCGCGCCAGGAATCGCTAGACGTAGCATCTTTCAACCACTGTTGAGTAAGCGTTTTGGCCACTTTCGTAATGGTTGGTTTCGGAGATCTAGTGTTTTTTAATAGGTCGCCGCCGCGCGACTTGATATACGCAAGATATAAGTCGATAAATGGTGCGCCATGTCGAAGCAAGGCCATTTGCATATGGCGAATTTGTTCTCTTCGCCGCAGCGACTGTCGAAATATTTGTTCGTCATCGTTTTGTATATTCTCAAAGCTAGAATTTTCAAGAACTTGGCAGAGGCTGTTGTTTTCCGGGGCGCGTGCTAAGTATGAATAAATACCTTTCGTATGCAGCATTTCTGACACAAGCCGGTTTGTACTGTTTGTGCTGTGTCTTTCGTTTGTTTGCGAAGGGACAAAAACCTCGTCAATTACGATTTGAAGTTTGTTCGCCATTTCGTTGCAGGAAGTATGCTCCATCAGCCACAGCAATGTTGCGCGTTGAACATCCTGGAAAAGCCTTCGGTAGTTGTCGTGATCAGGCGAAACAGTGAGTTTGTTTTTTATCTCGCGAACGATCGTTTCTTCATTTATTCCCGTTCTTTTACGTAGGGTGGTAAAAAGGTTTTTACCTTTTGGCCTACCTAAAATCCAGTCTACATAGTTTTCTTCGAAGATCAGGGTCAGTTTATTTTTTACTTCAAGATCCTTTCGTAATTGATGCGCCGTGTATATGTGGTCTAAGTTCGGTATATCGTCGGTTCCGCGAAAATACCAGCTAAACAAACTTGGCACGATTTCGGTGCTTTGCTCGTTCGAGCTGTCGTCTTCTGATGTTTGGGTTTCCGAGGTTTTGGGGGCGTTTTTCTTCTGGGCTGGAGGCGACTGGGAGCTTTGGAGATGGTTGCGTTCAGAACGTACGACCGTCCACTCTTGTTCAATGCTTTCAATGAGTTCTGCTTGCCCCGCGGCCGTTGCCGCCTTTTTGATTCGAGCCAGAATTATTTTATCGAATGATGCGGAAACACGGGTGGCTAAATCGGTTGTTGTGGCAACCCGCCTTACGAATACAAGCACTTTCTCACGTTTTCGAATCCTGTCGGTAAGAAACGAGGTGACTTCATCTAGTTTCGGATGTGGCACTTCTTCATGAAACGTATTTCGATAATTGCTACATAAGGCGGCAATAAGTCGTTGATCGGGCGCTTCTGTGTGTTTTTGCTCGGCACCGGTTTTAGTTTCCGTCATTGCGCTTGGCTGCCCTGAATAAATTTCAAAGCTTTCCAGAGCGCCAATTCGGAAGCGTCCTTGTGACGTGGCTTTAAGGTGTTCAAAGACATTCTTTTGTATCACCGCGTTTATTAACCGGCTGGCGGCGGGCGCGCTTTTCATGGGCTTTTCGGGATGATCTACGCCGCCATGGCGCCATTCTTTACGGTACATGTTGCGGGTGTACTGTTCGGATTGGGCAATTGTGATGCCACCGACTCGTCGTACCAGGAAACGCTTTAACAGTTCCCGTAATTCCGAGTTAGATGTTCCTTCTGTCAGCGTTTTCAGTGAGATCGCGTCGTTTCCTTCGCCTTGGGGCGGATAAATAAAACAGTTTTTGCGCCCAAAAACTTCAAGCTGTCTGGCCAGGCTAGAAGGGTCTCCGTTCTCCATGGGCGTTGCGGATAGCATCAACAGCCAGGGAGGGGCGTTTGAGCGTTGGCCGAGTATATGGTGAATAGTTTCGTTACGAATCGAGGAGGGAAGGTTTGATTGGTAGCCGTGTTTAAGGTTGTGGGCTTCATCAACAATAACCAGATCGTAGTTGGCGAAGCGTTCTACTAACGTGCGAACAGCTTCGGAAAAGGCTTTTTGCGTGGGTGTTTCAACAACTTTCAACATGTAATCCCTCAGGAGAGGGCACGCCAAATGCTTGTTGAATTGCTGTTTGATTTCCGTTTCCGCGTTCTCAGGGGTAATTCCAAAACTGAATGAGCTCATGCGAAGAATGGTGTCGTGAATTGGCTCTTTACTTAGATCGTTGATCCAGTTGGCTAATCGTTCAGGCGTTTGGGGAAGCCTTACCGGATCACCTTCAACGTTCTTGACGCGATGCCGTGAGTGACGCCAATTCTGTTGTACGAAACTAAAAAGGTCAGTTTTCCATTTCTCTTGAATACTTTTTCGTGGCGTAAGTATCAGGACTCGCGCATTAGGTTTCTGATAACGAAGAATGCTCATGACAGCCAGTGCGATATAGGTTTTGCCCATACCCACTTCGTCGGCCAAATAAGCTAGCCCATTGCGAACAAGCATGTTGAATATAGCAACACAGCCACTGCGTTGAAGTTTGTCTATACCTGCGGCTTCAATTTCAGGCGTCGGAGCGAAGTTAATGAGTTCGTCAACGTATTCTTCTGTAATAGACTGGACATCAGTACTCATAGTGACCCCTTTTCAACACGAAACTGAAATTGTTTTCAGCCCATCGAATTAATTTATTAGCTTTGCGAGCTCCAACATGTTCTGTAAGTTCTTGCTTTAGGATTTTTTGTACGTCGCTGATGGCGTCTTTTAGCGTGTGTTGCAAGTCGTTCATTCGTTCCGGATATTCCGGAAGTGCCGCTGCGGCAGGCAAAGTACCCACAGCTTCATTGACACTTAGTAATGCAATAAAAGCTTCAACCGGCTCTAGACTTCGGCTTAATTTTTCGAGATTTGACACATCACTACAAATTTTCTGTACAAAGTAATGCACACTCATGATGCCGTTTCCAAAAAGACGCGAATGAATACGTGATTTTTGAAACTCATCCAGCGACTCAGCACTATCGAGTGCCTGTTCTGTATCCTTTCTGAACTTATATGTTGCAAGAAATATATCGTTTAATGGGTTTGATACGTCTTGCGGGGTTTGATTGTTCTGATCAATCAGGCCTTCCCCGTTTGATTCCTCTTCTTCAGCCGCACGCGTGATGTAACTGGCTATCCTTTCATCAAAGCTACTTTGCCAGTCGCGAATCAAGTCTTCCACATTACGATCCATTCTGGGCGCAGGAGGTTTATCGGACAAATTTCGTTCCTGAACTAAGTAGATCCAGGATAGGTCTTCGGCATTGGCCAGAGAGACTTTTACCGTAGGGCTGTTAAAGATATTGTTGATGCCGTCTTTGTCCAGAACTTTACAGGTCTCTTTATTGGCTGAAAGCGTTAGCAGTGGTTTGGCTTGGCCTGCAAAACGAAGATCTACAGTTTGTTTGCTTTCATTCTTGAATATAAGTTCTTTCGACCGCCAGTCAAAGCAAATATCAACTCGCGGCATCATATTTTCTATTTCGTTGCTATCTTCGTTATTCGTGACACTTTTGCACTTATTCAGATCAATCGGCGTCGTTAAAGGTTGGAGCCAAGATTGAAAGTCGATGCCGGCAGGCGCTTGTCGGAAGAACACAAGGCAGGCTTCTGCGTTATGCGAGTATGCTTTTTCGTGGTGCCCCTGGCTGGTCGCATTTGCAGATCCGACAATCAACAATTCATTGTGTTTGTTCCAGAAACGATACACCTTGGCATGCATGAAGCGTTGCAGCGCGTTTCCGTCGGGATCTTTGAGCTGACTTCGTAGGGAATCGGCTGGGAGCGTGCCCCAGGTTATGTTAGAAAGGCTAGCCAATGCTTTTACTGTTTCCGGGTTTAGGTCGTAATGTTCGTTAGTTTGCGGACAAAAACAGGCGACTTTGGGTTGAAAGTTATTAGGATGCCGCTTTGCAACCAGTTTATTATTGGCCCATGTCAGTAGGGTGGGCGGCCTTTCTCCATAATACGGCGACAAGATATCAAGCGCCCATTCATCACCACTTGTGTTGTTGCTGGTTTCGTTAAGCAGGCCCTCGCGATTTAACCATGCATGTAGATTATCGTTTTCCTGCCCAAACCAAAGCCGAGCTCGATGTTTATTATTGTGCGTGTGAGTTTTGTTGGGGTTGGATAGAGCAGCGGCTAATGCTTCGGCGATTCGGGCTAACGCAGTCGATTCAGAGGAGTAGCTGGATAATTGTTTTATTAAATGCAAAATGTCGACCGCAAGGCCGCTACGTATATCTAAGTCGTGGCTTAGGTCGAGTACTTCAAAAGCGCAGGCTTCCAGGTTTTTAGCCCAACCGGCGCGAGTCAGGTTCGCGGACCCGCATCCGACAATAATGACAGGCAGATCGTTTGGTGTTTGTCGTAAAAGTGCCAGAATAAGTTTCGGATGAAAGCACCCGGTTGCCATGGCAACCGGGTGTGCCTGCCAGCGCAATTCTTTGATTACAGTATCGTTTACGGAGAGAGGTTGCTCATTTTGAAGAAGATTATTGGCGTCGTAATAGACGCTGATTGGAACGGGTGTTTCTTCAAGATATTCAAACAATGGTAAGTGTGGTTCATCCGCAGGGCCCTCCCCCAGGTGAGGAAAAAAGGCGGGCAGAATAAATTGCTCAAGATAGCGCATATCAAGCCCGAAAGATGTCAGAACAAGAGCTTCAATCTGGCCTTTTTCGCGAAACAGTTGGCTAACCTTTTCTCTCAACACATCCTGTTTATGCATCGTCATTCCCGCGTATGTAACCCAGCTCCTTAGCTACGCTCAACCACGATCCAAGAAAGTAATCGTTGCGCCACAGAACTCCAGTGTTTGCGTTGCTGTCTAGCGGAGCGGGTGGGTTTACAGGGTTTCTTATGTGTAATCGGTCGTCAACAAGCTCGACCCAAGGCGCTACTTTGCGGCTTTTCATCACTGTTACATGCCGGTCTACGAGTTGTCGCGCCAACGTTTCAAGCCCGTTTTCGCCCTTTAGTATCAGTTCGCGATAGCCGGATAATGTTGAGTCTGAAGGGGATTCCAGCGAATTGAAACTGTTCTTCCAATTTTCGTTGTAACCATTATCGAAAGCCCAGTTCAAAGTGTGCGAGAGAAAGGAGCCATCCAGGCGACGGATACGGCATGCGTCAAAAAGCCATTCGCATAGGCCAATGACTGCTTCGGTTGCGAGAACCGATTTTGCATGGGGCTGCACTATGCTAAGTTCGGCTTTGCTTGAAAGTTTCTCCCATATTTGGTTGGTATGAATGTTGGGATGTTGGTCAACGATTCTCTTCACTTCTTGGGCAAAAGCTTTTGGGAGTTCCAGATTGTGAGTCGTATGGCTGGAGGCCGGACCTATCAGTAGATGGTCATGCCAAAACTTCCTGTAAACATCTGCATTCGATTCTGGCTGATATGCAAAGTAACGCGCCAAGTCTTCAAATTCAGTGAGCTCAAAATCGATTTCTTTATTTTTAAATAGGCTTTCGAGCTGCGTTCTGTATGTTTTAGTCATTAAGCGTTCTGCACAAGAACTGTCAAATACTTGTAGAGCGCTATCAGAAAGTAAATAACCAGGTTGTGGTGCATTGTTCATTTTCAGCAAATGGCTTCTTCGGCAGGCTTGGTGGTAATAGCCCCAAAACCCGGTGGTTCTTTGTGATTGCATGAGCCAATAATCGGATTTTTCCCCGACGTAAACACGACCATTCCTTAGCCTTTTCTGATCTATGGCGCCCGTGATACCGGGGAAACCGGGTGTTTGAGTTTGGCTGTTCGCCCGCACCAGGCCACAAAGCTGCTCAAACTTTGAAAAAGCCTTCCATTGTTCGTCATTTTTCTCATGGGCGAGCTGCGGAGCGATGTGTTCAAGCGCGCCATGAAACAAGAACCGTGTAAGAAATCCTCGATACGAAGGCGTGACTGTTGTTAAACAAGGGATCATGCGCCGACCGACCGCTGTCCAGTCGGGCAGGAACCGTAGTGGATCGCGAGACCCGCGCGGTATCTCACTAGGATCTTCAGCAGTGAAGAAAAAAATAGATGTATCGGTCATGTCTTTATCTAGTCAACAACCATAATAGTGCAAAAAACAATAACTATAGTGTTGTTGCAAAGTTGATGACGCTATAGTTGCAAGCTATTTAACCCCGTATCGAACCGCGATGGCGCTTCGAGGCCCGGGTTCAAAATGGCTTTGTAGGTTCTGGTTTTGGACAGAGTGCTTGCTTTTGCTGCGGCTTGGCTTATTGACTCTATAAAGTGAGCGAGTTCGTCTGCATCAAACTCAGATAACCCGTAATTCGCATTTTGAAAGACTGCGCCCAGTGCAGATACAACGCTATCTCCGGCAATTAAGCGCTTCGACACCGAAAAGGTTTCGTTCCAGATATCCAAAGATCCTTCTTCGGTGGTGGGAGCAAGCGGTTGTAGTGCTGGGTGTAGCAGTGCGCTGTAGGTAAAAATATCTGGTTGCTGGCTTAGCAGGACATCATTTAGCGGCGTTGGCTCATGGATCTGACGCAGAATTTTTTCAAGAGTGCTAATTGATTCGTTAAGTGCATTCTCGCTGTAACGACCCCCCAATCCCATTTTGTCGAACAGGGTGCGAAACACATATTCGGGGTGTAACCCTTTTTGCAGATTCATAAGAATCGCAGCAGCAAGGTAGTCGTACTCGTCGTATTGCGACTTACCTAACAGAACGATAAGGTGCGCTGGGTCGGAACTGAACAGGTGATCATTCAGCTTGATGAACGCAAGTACTTGAGTGGCGGGGCTATGCAATTTTTCCGCTAACTTTTCATTAATAATATTTTGGGCTGGGGTGCATATAAGGTGATAGTTTGCGCGCGGGGAGCTCGGTTCAACCAATAGGTTTATTTGTTGGCTGGCGGGTTGTATTTGTACCTCTAACAAACTATAACGTTGGCTATTGTGTTGAACGTGATCAACCATGCGTGACCCACTCCAGAGCAGCAATTTGGATAGTTCGCTAGGCAAGCAGTTTTGTGCGTTAAGCAGGTTTTGTGTATGGGCGTCGATTAGGCGCATGCTCCACGAATCGTAACCGCTACATAAGCGTGCGAACTCGACAGCGTAAATGTCTTCTTCTGCGCTCATGGCATTTCCTGTTCAGATGAAATTGAATTTTTTGCGAGCGTGCTGTATTGGCAGGACTGTTAATTTCTATGTTTGAAAATTAAAATTAACGAAGGCGTAACCGTTGGCTGTGGTTGATGTGGTTAT
>NZLH01000182.1 GCA_002694155.1 Pusillimonas sp.
CCGGAAAAAGAAGACGACGAATACGTCCAGTCCATTATTGATACGGTTAAATGGCTGGGTTTTAGTTGGGAATACAAGGATGAGACAAACCTGTATTTCGCCAGCGACTACTTCGACACTATGTACGCTTTTGCTCAGGCTTTGATTAAAGCTGGGTATGCCTATGTCGATGAACAAACACCCGAGCAAATGCGGGAAAGCCGGGGCACGCTTACGGAAAAGGGCAAGAACTCGCCCTGGCGTGACCGTGCTGCCGAAGAGTCGTTGCATCGGCTTGACGAAATGCGCCACGGCAAATACCCCGACGGCAGCATGGCATTGCGCGCAAAAATTGATATGGGCTCACCAAATATCAATATGCGCGACCCGGTGCTGTATCGTATCCGCCACGCCAAACATCATCGCACCGGCGACAAATGGTGTATTTACCCCATGTATACCTGGGCCCACCCGGTAGAAGACGCCCTGGAAGGCATTACGCACAGCATTTGCACGCTAGAGTTCGAAGACCAACGCCCATTCTACGACTGGATTCTGGCACGACTGGCAGAACTTGACCAACTGGCCGAACCCCTGCCGCACCAGTACGAGTTCGCCCGTCTGAATTTGAATTATGTTGTGACCAGCAAGCGCAAGCTGCTTCAGCTGGTACGCGAGGGGTATGTACAAGGCTGGGATGACCCTCGTATGCCCACCTTGGTAGGGCTGCGCCGGCGCGGCTATACACCGTCGTCTATTCGTCTGTTTGTAGAGCGCGTTGGTGTCTCGAAGGCCGACTCGCGCATCGATTACAGTACGCTAGAGCAGGCCCTGCGCGACGATCTCGACCCGGTTGCCGATCGTAGCGTTGCGGTACTCGACCCCATTAAACTGGTAATCACCAACTACCCTGAAGGCCAAACCGAGCTATGTCATGCGCCACGGCATCCGCATCACCCGGAAAAAGGCCAAAGAGAGTTCCCCTTTTCGCGTGAGCTTTGGATTGAACGTGACGATTTCCGTGAAGATCCGCCAAAGAAATATTTCCGGCTATTCCCTGGCAACACCGTCCGCCTGAAGTATGGCTATATAGTGACCTGCACTGGCTGTGTAAAAGATGACCACGGCCGTGTTACTGAAGTTCACGCCGAGTATCTGCCAGACACTAAAAGCGGCACGCCTGGTGCATCATCGGTAAAAGTTAAAGGAAATATCACCTGGGTTAGTATTGAACACGCTATTCCCGCCACGATAAGGCTATACGACCGCCTTTTCGCCGATCCGCACCCGGATGCCGGTGATAAAGATTTTCTAACTGCTTTAAACCCAGACTCCTGCCAAACTGTGGAAGGCTGGCTTGAGCCCGGCACAGTTGCAGAGCCAGGAAAAACCTGGCAATTTGAGCGACTGGGCTATTTTGTCGCAGACCATATCGACTCTACGCCAGAAAAGCCTGTACTTAACCGCGCCGTTACCCTAAAAGATACCTGGGTTTGAAACATTGCAAGGTAATGCACTGAAAGGCACAATAGCGGCCATCTTTTAATAATAGTTTTAGTATACGTGAGCGACTCTTCTTCTAAAGCCGACCTAAGCGCACTCGACTTCAAAAGCGCAACACTGTATGCAGTTCGCGTAGTGCTGCATACTGCCAATTTCAGCGCCCTTAACGCAGCGCTAGACCAGCGCATGAAAGATGCGGGCGCATTCTTTGAAAATGAAGCAATTGTGATTGATGCCACCGCGCTAACAGAAAACGTTGACTGGTCTTCATTGCTTAAAGCGTTAAAAGCGCACAAGCTTTTACCTATTGGCGTCATGGCAAACAACCAGAACCTTGAAGCAGCACAGCGCGAAGGGTTAACAGCAGTCGACTTATCCAGCGCCCCCTCCAAGAATATAGCGCCAACCTCGTCAGAGACGGTGTCAACAACTCAAGGCACGCAAACAGATACGTCATTATCTTCAGAGGCAGCTTCGTCACAAAATACGGCACACTCGCAAACCCAGGCGCCCAAAGCACCTGCTGAACCCGTACCCGCTACAATGGTTATCAATCGCCCGTTACGGTCGGGGCAACGCGTTTATGCGAAAGGAGGCGACCTGATCGTAGTTGGCATGGTCAGTCAAGGTGCCGAAGTCATTGCTGATGGCAACATCCATGTTTATGGCCCACTTCGAGGCAAAGCCATGGCAGGCGCACGAGGCGACACTAATGCACGTATTTTCACCACGCAACTCGACCCCGAACTACTGGCTGTAGCGGGGGTTTACCGGGTTATAGAAGCCTCTCTTGAAACCAGCGTTCGTAACAAGCCTGCCATTATTCAATTAATTAACGACAAACTGGATATTTTGCCGCTGGATTCAAAAGGCTAAAACCGGTTACCTTTTTATAGCTTTTTTGCTATACGATTACGTGATTTACTCTACCCAACATAAAGGAAAAATATCGTCATGGCGCGTATTGTTGTAGTGACATCCGGCAAAGGCGGTGTAGGCAAAACTACCACCAGTGCCAGCTTCTCCTCGGGTCTGGCCATGCGCGGTTTTAAAACCGTCGTCATCGATTTCGACGTTGGTTTGCGTAACCTTGACCTCATTATGGGGTGCGAACGCCGGGTTGTTTATGACTTCGTGAACGTCATTCAGGGCGAAGCCACGCTGAAACAAGCCCTTATTCGCGACAAGCAAATCGAAAACTTGTATATTTTGCCTGCTTCGCAAACCCGCGACAAAGACGCCCTAACCCGCGAAGGGGTGGAAAAAACTCTGAACGACCTTAAGCATATGGGCTTCGAGTACATTATTTGCGACTCTCCGGCCGGCATTGAAACAGGGGCGCTCATGGCGTCTTATTTTGCCGACGACGCGCTGGTAGTTACCAACCCGGAAGTCTCTTCTGTGCGCGATTCTGACCGCATCCTGGGCATTTTGTCATCCAAGTCGCACCGCGCCATTCATAGCGAAGAGCCCATTAAGGAATACTTGATACTTACACGTTACAACCCAAAGCGTGTATCTGAAGGTGAAATGCTCTCCTTACAAGATATAGAAGACATCTTGCGCATTAAGCTGTTAGGGGTTGTGCCCGAGTCGGAAGCGGTACTTCAGGCATCAAACCAGGGCATACCTGCCATTCATGTGCGCGGCAGCGACGTAGCTGAAGCCTACCAAGATGTTGTTGCCCGTTATTTAGGTGAAGAGCGCCCTTTGCGCTTTACGGATTACGAAAAGCCCGGCCTGCTAAAGCGTTTGTTCGGGGGTAAGTAATATGTCGTTTCTTTCATTCCTGCTGGGGCAAAAGAAAACATCCGCCAGTGTCGCCAAAGACCGCTTGCAGCTTATTCTTATTAACGAAAGGCAAGGCAATAGTGCTGCGCCCGACTTTCTGCCCGAGCTGCAAAAAGAACTTGTCGACGTTATTTCCAAATACGTAAAAATCCAACCCGACGATATTAAAGTCAATCTCGATCGTCACGACTCGCTGGAAGTGCTTGAGGTCAAAATCGAGATGCCTCAAATCGACAACCGTCGCACTTAACTACAAGCATTTGCAAGGTGTCTTGTTTTTATGTCAGTAAAAACGCGTCGCCTGCATAACGCTGTTGTATAAACAAAGCGGCCCCTGCATAAATCAGGGGCCGCTTTGTTAACTAGACTAAGTTGTACGAATTAGCGATTAATCGTTGTGTTTGCCAATTTGGTCGCCAACTACACCACCAATTGCGGCACCGCCAACTGTACCCAATACACCGCCGCCTGTTGCGGCAGCACCAACAACGCCACCAACACCTGCGCCGGTTACCGTTGCTTTTTGACGGCTGCTCATGTTGTCCCAGGTTGAACAGCCGGCCAGAGCGCTGGCAAAAACCATCAGTGCGGCTAATTTGCTAAGTTTCTTGTATTGCATGGATTCCTCCAGTTTGTGAATAACAAACGCTAATGCGATGGGTTCAGATTGCCAAAATATGCGCCTTTGTGTTGTGATCAGACGCAAATGATGTATCTGTTTGTGAAACAGCGCATAGTATGCACCACGCGCCGAACTCGCAATTTGTAACATCTCACTTAAGTGATTTGTAGCGTATACGCTTAGGTTTCGCCCCCTCTTCACCCAACCGACGGCGTTTATCTTCCTCATACTCTTGATAATTGCCATCGAAAAAGACCACTTGCGAATCACCTTCGAATGCAAGGATATGTGTAGCGATACGGTCAAGGAACCAGCGATCATGACTAATTACCATAACCGTACCTGCAAATTCTAATAGTGCATCTTCAAGAGCACGCAAGGTTTCAACATCGAGGTCATTCGAAGGCTCGTCGAGCAACAGCAAATTGCCGCCTGCAATAAGCGTTTTGGCCAAATGAAAACGCCCCCTTTCACCACCCGACAAATTCCCCACGTGTTTGTTTTGATCGCTGCCACGAAAGTTGAAGCGACCCAAATAGGCACGTGAAGACATTTCAAATTTGCCAACGTTAATCAAGTCGGCACCATCAGCTAAGGCTTCGAACACTGTTTTGTCGTCTGGCAAGGCATCGCGCGATTGATCCACATGTGAAATTTTCACGGTTTGCCCAACTTTTACGGAGCCTGAATCGGGTTGCTCTCTGCCGCTAATCATGCGGAACAGCGTTGATTTACCAGCACCATTCGGGCCAATAATACCTACAATCGCACCGGCAGGCACCTTAAAACTTAAGTTATCGATAAGTAGGCGATCGCCAAAGGCTTTGCTAACGCCGTCGAACTCAATCACTTCGTTACCCAGACGCTCTGCAACCGGAATAAAGATTTCCTGAGTTTCGTTACGCTTCTGATACTCGTGCGACGACAGTTCCTCGAAACGCGCCAAACGAGCCTTGGCCTTGGCCTGCCGTCCCTTTGGATTTTGCCGCACCCACTCCAGCTCTTTTTTGATAGTGCGCTGGCGGGCCGATTCAGCTGCCTCTTCTTGTTTTAACCGCGCATCTTTCTGTTCAAGCCAGGAACTGTAGTTCCCTTTCCAGGGAATGCCATGCCCACGGTCGAGCTCAAGAATCCATTCGGCCGCATTGTCGAGGAAGTAACGATCGTGCGTGACCGCCACCACCGTACCTGGGAACTTGCGCAAAAATACCTCGAGCCACTCAACACTTTCAGCATCCAGATGGTTCGTTGGCTCGTCGAGCAACAGCATATCGGGCTTGGACAACAAAAGGCGGCACAACGCCACCCGGCGCTTTTCGCCCCCCGACAACTTACCAACTTGCGCATCCCAGGGCGGGATCCGCAATGCATCTGCGGCTATCTCCATTTGGGTTTCAATGTCATCTGAACCGCTGGATGCCGCGGCGGCAATTACCGCTTCCAACTCGGCCTGTTCTGCAGCCAACGCATCAAAATCGGCATCGGGTTCGGCATAAGCAGCGTACACCTCATCCAGGCGCTTACGTGCTTCGAAAACCTCGCCAATTCCTTCCTCGACGGCCTGCCGAACTGTATGCTCCGGATTCAATTGCGGCTCTTGCGGCAAATACCCTATTTTGATGCCTGGCATGGGGATAGCTTCCCCTTCTATTTCTTTATCGACACCTGCCATAATTTTCAGCAAGGTGGATTTACCTGCGCCATTCAAACCCAGGACGCCAATTTTGGCACCGGGAAAGAAGGACAAAGAAATATCGCGCAGAATTTGTTTCTTCGGGGGCACAATTTTGCCGACCCGATTCATGGTGTAAACGTATTGAGCCATACCTTGAGTAAAAAAACCGTTAAATAACAAACCCCGATTGTAGGCCGTTACGAAAAATAAAGCCGCGCCCGTGAAATAAAGCCGCGTCCGCGGAGTAAACAGGCTGCGCCTTTGTGCTTGTTAAGACAAGTGAATCAACTAGAATAAAGCGTTGCAATAGATTTACAGGTTATAGCCATGACATCCAGCGCACCCGCGCCCCTTGTTTTCACCCAGGAAGAACTCGACAAACTCGGCCGCACTGCCGATGCGCTAAGCGCCTATATTGGCAAACCCGTTCTTGCTGAAGTGATCGACCCAGAAGAGACGGGTTTCGAATGGGTTATTTTTGGAATCCCGCTGGGTAAAGATGAAAGCGACGAGGATGGCGTAAATGTGGCCATTGGCGGAAAGAAAGCGCGCATTTTAGGTAATAAGGGCGGGTTAACCGTTGGTAAAAACGATATCTACGAATGCGAATTTTTATGGGCTATTCAGTTGTCCGACCTTGAAGGGATCCGCTTTATTAAAGTGGATCATGAGGGCGAAGAGATAGCCTGGAGCCTGGAAATAGAAGGGGTATTGCCATTCCAGCTCGATGAACCTGAACCTGCACCTGACGACGATGATGAAGACGACGCCCAAGACGACGCCTTCCATGTTCAACCTGACGACCCGAAAAAATTACACTAATCAGGCAGGGCCAACAGCCAAACAAAAAGCCCGAAGCGACGAACACTTCGGGCTTTTCAGCAACACCTGGTTAATTAGGCGCGCTTTACTTTTTCCAGCATTTTGAA
Organism: Pusillimonas sp.; assembly: GCA_002694155.1. GTDB lineage: Bacteria > Pseudomonadota > Gammaproteobacteria > Burkholderiales > Burkholderiaceae_B > Neopusillimonas. The sequence continues at coordinate 6,500 of NZLH01000182.1, forward strand.
CACGCCTTTGGGCGAGCGCACAAAAAGACGCTTAAATGCTTTACCCAGGCAACGACGCTCAATGGTGTTACGACGGTTACGCTTGATTTCAGCCATGACATTCTCCGAACTGTATTTAACCCACTATTCTACCGTAAACTCCACGTTCAACTCAATTCGTCTGCTGTAATTCTCAATGACCGCTCCTATCCGCATATTCGGCGCACGCCAAAACAACCTTAAAAACCTTGATGTCACCATTCAGAAC
>NZLH01000183.1 GCA_002694155.1 Pusillimonas sp.
TAGCCGGTGACTAAAGGCGGATTTTGGACAGCGAATACTGGCTTTGAACCCAAGGCTCAGTTTCGCTTTCGTGTTGAGGTGGATGGTTTTCAATTCGAGGACGCACCCGGCACGACTGGCGAAAGCAATCTTGGCGATTCTGCAAACGACAATAAAACTGACACAGATGTTGCTTGGTATGCTAAGTCAGTTGACAAGCCAGGTTTTGAAATTCTATCAAACGTCCCAGAGGGAGACTACTTCAATCTCGGCAGTCAAAACGCACTAATAGATATCAATCTTGAGCAACCAAAGCTAAAGAAAGTGTCAATGACTCTGGTTGACCCATCTTATCCAAATGTCACAAGAAAATTGTTGCGTTGGATAAGAAGAACAGGTTATAATGATAAGACAATCACTGATAAACTATGTGCTCAAAATATTAGTCCGCAACAAGCTCTCCTGAATACAATTGGACATGTCAGAATATATCAGCTTGACAGCTTCAAGGCGGGTGAATCATTAGAGTTAGAAGAATGGATTCTATACAATGCTTACCCTTCAAGGATTGATTTTGGCAAGTTAGATTACTCAAGCGGTGAACTAGTAGAGATTCAAATTGACTGGGTTTATTCAAACTTTGTTTGTACAATGGCTAAATTCCCTAGAGACGGTTCCGACATCGAACAAGAATTCCCTTACTTTGACGATTTCAAATTGTTTGGCGGTTCTGATGGTGCTAGTGAGTCAATCACAAAAAGGCTTGCGGCTAGACAGCCGGAAGACCCAAACACTCCCGAAGATCAATCTCAAGTTGATCAGGACCAATTAGAAAGTGAAAGTCCATTTAATAAGAGGTAATAATGAGAGATAATTCGAAGAGACTTTCAGCAGGTGCTGACCCGGCCCCTGCTGTTGCGGCACAGCCTGTGCCAACACTTGATTTTTCAACACCAACAGAGATTGTTGATCTACCATCCAGAGGCAGGTTCTACCCAGAGGCCCACCCTCTACATGGTGCAGAAGCAATCGAAATCAAGTTTATGACAGCAAAGGACGAAGATATTCTAACTTCGCCAACGCTCCTAAAGAAAGGTATCGCTATTGACAGATTCATTCAGAATGTCTTAGTTGATAAAAGAATCAATGTCGGTTCTCTTCTTTCCGGCGATAAGAACGCAATCCTTGTTGCTTCACGCATCAACGGCTTTGGAGCAGATTATACAACAAAGGTGACTTGCCCTAACTGTTCTACTGTTGGAGAGCATACTTTCGATCTTGCCGAGGTAGAAGAGTATCTTGGTGATGATCTAGAGGGCCTAGATATCCAGCCCACCGAACATGGAACTTACATTATTTCTCTCCCAAGAACCAAGTTCCAAGTAGAAGTCAAGCTCCTCTCTAACAAGGACGAAAACGAACTTGCCCAACAGATGGAAGCAAGAAAGAAGAGCAAGAGACTTGAAACCAACCTTACGGACCAGTTGAGAAAGATTGTGGTCTCTATCAATGGGGTTGAGGATCGAAGCCTCATTAGCCAAGCAATCGATGCTATGCCCGCTTTCGACTCCCGTTATCTACGTTCAGCTTACCTTAAAGTGGTGCCCGGTCTAGATATGACCCAGCACTTTACTTGTGGCGCTTGTGGGTTTGGGAAGGAGGTGGACATACCAATGACGGTTGACTTTTTTTGGTCTAAGCAATGATTATATTGCCTCTGTCTATGAGGAGCTATTCCTTCTAAAATACCACGGCAACTGGTCTTTTATGGAGGCTTACAATCTTCCTCTAACCATTCGTCGCTGGTTTCTTCAAAGATTGGCTGAACAATTCGAGAAAGAGAACAAACAACACGAAGACGCCAAGAATAAATCAAAGGCTGGAAGACGTTAGGACTTCCGGTCTTTTTGCTTTTCCAAACTATTTATAACAAGGGAGACTGGTCGTAATGCAAAACCTTGATGAGAAAATTGACTTAATATTAGAAACTTCTTTGGATGAGGCACCCGCACGTATTGGGGCTTTAAGCGCCAGTGATCTTTTGGGAACCAAAATTGACGTTCCGAAAAAAGACTCCACAAGCCCAGAGGCTCCCGACGAAGAAACGCCAGAAACTCCGGGAGAAATTCCCAAAGAACGCCTCCCAGAAGATATCAAAAAGGCTTTAGAGGATTTAAATTTTTATCAATTTTCTTTCGAGATAGGATCCCAGCCCGAAACAGATTTTTCTGATGAAGACAAGAAGAAAGTTATTGCCGCTCTTCAGAAAGACTTAATAGCATATATTAAGGGTGAAAAGGGAGATAAAGACAGAACAATTTCTTTTTCCAATTCCATTGCTGTAATGAAATCAATCTCAAAAAGAGAAGGAGATAATAATCCTTATCCTGTTGCAATAACAAGGAGAGAGATTAAAGCCTTGTTAAATGATGCTAAACTTGTCCCCGACACGATAGAAGATGAATCTTATATACATGGGCTAAAATCTCCTTTTGCTAAGAAAAAGAAAAAAACTAAGCCCCTTGTCTCTCCTAGAGAACTTGAAAAGCAGAGAAGAAAGAAGCTACAACAGCAGCCAGAAACATGGCTAGACATTTCAGAACAAAGGCTAAATGAAGATAAGTTGGTCGAGATCACAATTAACTTTTCAGAGTTGAGAAAGCAGCAAATGAATGAAAGCTTTCTGGCTATGTTCGGTGGATGGGTTGAGCACATTTTGAAGTCTATGTTTGGCGGCTCTGCCCTTCCAGTAAATGTTGTTGGCTCAAGAAGAGAAGTTGAATCCTTCGCTACGACTATTGGTAGAGAAAAAAAGTATATTGAATCTGCAAGACGTCATGGTCTTGACCATCCTATGACATACAAGAACAAATCAAAACTTGACGTAGCAGTTAAAAACTTTGAAAAAGATACTGGTCTCAAGTGGCCGTTTAAATAAGGAGATTTTAAATGGCTTTAGCAGATGACTTAGCAAAAGCAATAGCAAAGGTTCTTGAAGGTAAAGATCTTGGCGGCCAAGCAAAGGTTACAAAAGAAGAAGGTGAGGACGACGCGAAGTTTGAGGAACGCAAGCAAAAGGCTTTAACGAATCTAAAAATTGAGCAGGATAAACTAGATGCATTAAGGCAAACCAAGCTTGATATTCAAGATATCGAACTTGAGAGTTTAAGGATAGATAGACAAAGACTAGAGATCCAGAAAGAATCTCTAAAACCAGAGGATTACGCTCAAAGATTAAAAGACATTCAAGCACAAGAAGCAGGTTTAAACGCTGGTGCTGATGCAGCAAGAAGATTTTTGGGTGTAACTGGGCAACAAAATTCAATGCTTGCCCAACTGGCAGTAGGAGGCGAGAAGTATAGAGAAAGTATTGTAAAGGGTTTCAAAGGCGCAGTATCTGGCGCAAACATCGCAACTGCTGCTATAGACAAAGTGGTTGAAGCATCTATCGCTCTCGCAATGGCCCAAGACGCCGCAGCCGTAAGTTTTGCTAAATCTACTGGTCAAGGCGTTGATTTCACTGACAATATTATATCTTTGGAGAGGAATCTTTATCAAGCCGGAGTGACTTCTGACGAGGCAGGAAGGGCCGTACAATCTCTATTCATGAATGTCACCGATTTTACAGAGATGTCCGAAAAACAACAAGCAGTCTTGGGACAGAATGTTGCGCTTCTTCAGGAACTGGGTGTATCTTCCGAAACAGCAGCAAAAAACATTCAGTTCTCTACCAAAGTCTTGGGAATGTCCGTTAACCAGTCTGCTAGGCTTCAAAGAGAGCTTCTGACTTTTGCCCAAGATCTAGGAGTCTCAGCCGATCAAATAGCCAGTGATTTTGCTTCCATGGGACCACAGATCGCTGCTTTAGGGGCTGACGGAGTAGACGCTTTCAGAAGACTGGAAGTTCAGTCCAAAAACACAGGCTTAGCCCTCAACGAAATAGTAGGCATTGTAGAGAAGTTTAACAAGTTTGATACAGCGGCCCAATCTGTCGGACGCCTAAACGCTCTTCTTGGTGGCCCTTATCTCAACACTCTTGAGCTTGTTGCAGAGACTGATCCGTCAAAGAGATTTGAGATTCTAAAGAATAGGGTGGATGCTGCCGGTCTCTCTTTCGATACAATGGATTTCTATCAGAGAAAAGCACTAGCATCTGCTATGGGCCTGAATGAACAACAATTAGCCCTCATGATGCGTGGAAGACTAGACTTAATCCAAGAACCGCAGAAATCAGCGGCAGATATAGAAGCACTTGCGGAACAAACAGCACAATTTAATACATTGATGGAGGAACTTGGGCAAATTGCGATGTCATTTGCAATTAGCTTTGGGCCTTTAATATCAGGGCTTAAAGATTTTATACAGTTTATTCAGCCAGCGATACCTTTTGTCATTGGTTTTGGCATTGCCTTCGCGGCATATGCAACCCCAATTGGCCAGATGGCAACCATATTTGGGGTTGTAACTGGGGCAGTGATAGCCTTGCAAGGGGCACTCGGAGATTTATATCACTTCTTCTTTGTAGGCAACTCTCCATCTTTCTTGGATGTCTTAGGATTGGTATCAGAAAGTATGTCAGGACTTACTGGCGTTTTTGCTTCATTACCTTCAGTGGAAATACCCGGTGTTACGGCAAGCGTAGAAAACACTGTGAAAGCTTCAACAGCAGTGGTGAGCCAAGGACAGTCCAACGCCACAACTGCGTTAAATAATGCTACAGCTACCGCAGCAGCACTGACACCAAATGACGCGCCTGCTGCCGCTCCACAGCAAGTTCAAGGTCCACCGCCCGTCATCAACATCACACTTCAAGTTGATGGCACAGAGTTTGCAGCCGTTGTTAACGATGTTTCAGTTGAGAAATACTCTGGTGGTAAGCCAAGTGAGATGTATGCTTCAATTATCAGTATGATTGAGCAAGGATTTGTTCGCGGTGTCTAGTTATAACACGGAGGCTTCATAATGGCAAATTTTTCAATTTTACATATACCAACAGGTCATTCAGAAACCTTTACTGAATTTGCACTCACAGAATACCAAGACAATCTTTCGACCAAATATAGTGAAACCCCGGTGTTTGGTAGAATGGATCCTATCACAACTTATCAAGGCACAACAAGAAAGATATCCATTGGTATTAGACTCCAGAGACCAAACAAAAATCAAATGTCACGATTGGCCGCGATGCAGTATCCCACATATACATCCGGGTCAAACGCTTTAACTATTTCTCGACCTCCTTTGGTTCGGGTTACTCTAGGAGATCTCTTAACAGAACAACTAGCGGCGCTTGATGGGTTTTCCTTCGCTCCGCAAACCGGATTCTCCGCAGCAGATTCTCCTATTATCCGTTGTGATGGCAACAAACAAATCATTGATTTTAAGTCAGTTGAGCTAAAATTCAACCTTTCTATCTTGCATGAAACAGAACTGGGCTTTGATGACCAGAGAGGCGCGATAACCTCTTGGCTTGGTGATAATGACTTCGGCCCCGGCGAACTTTTTTAATAAGGATTTAAGCAATGCCTAGACACGGTTCAGAATACCTAATAGAAAACGAAGAAGAGATTTACGAAGAGTTCTTTGAAGAACGAGGCGTAAATAAAATCCTACATTATAGAAGTCCTCGCTGGCCCGTACTTGATGCAAAGGCCCGACGAAACTTTACTTCGACTAAGCATGTTTGGAAGTTTGGTGATAAGTGGTGGAAGTTGGCCAATGAATACTATGGAGACCCTAAGCTATGGTGGATCATTGCTTGGTACAACCAGTCACCTACCGAAGCAAATCTAAAACAAGGACAGATTGTTTACATACCTCAACCTCTAAACTCTGTTTTGTCTTTTTTCAATTACGGCTCAATCTAAGGAAAATAAATGGCCTCTCACTTAACAACACAGCAAATAAGCACACAAACAGATATTAATAGATTTTTAAGCAGCATTGCAGGGAAAAGCGCCGCTTCTACTACTACCCTTCGCGGTGGAGGGTCAGTAAAATATAGTCCAACAATTGCTCTCTCCACAAGCCAGAGATTACAGAATGTATCTTCA
>NZLH01000184.1 GCA_002694155.1 Pusillimonas sp.
TAATTTCAATATCGCTCCAGCTTTCCAGGCCGGCGGTAATCAAATCAAGCGTTTCCGAATCGCCGGCTCGCAAGAATTCGAGCGCTTTGTCGGAGAACACCACACCAAAGCCAAATGTGGTGTGTGCATCGTTTTGCTCGAACACCTGGACTTCTGAGTTGGGCAGGTCACGACGAATTCGGTAAGCCGCGTATAAACCAGCGGGGCCACCGCCCAAAATATTTACTTTCATTCTTGTCTCACACTTAAGCTATTGTTTTCATTAATAAAAAAGTATTAATAAAAATTACTTCCATTCCTGCGCAATATAAATAAAATAATTACGGGTCAAAAAGACCCGAAAAAATTAAAACAAATTTAAATAACAGCCCGGTTTCTTACCAAGGAGGAATCAAGGGATCGAAAATTTATTATTACCGCATTAATTTATGCCATTTTAGGCATGCTACTGGGCATTGTAATGGCTGCCAGCAAAAACCATAATCAAATGCCTGCCCATGCCCACATTCTGCTGGTTGGTTTCGTTGTGTCGTTTATTTACGCGCTGTGCCACAAACTTTGGCTGAACAATATCAGCAACACTTTAGCCAAATTACAGTTCTACGCGCATCAAATTGGCGCTTTTGTAATGTTGCTAAGTCTGTTCTTGCTGTATGGCAATATGGCCACCCCCGCCACACTTGACCCGATTCTGGCGGTTTCTTCCATTTTGGTTTGGATAGGCATCATTCTGATGGCGTTACTTTTTATGAGAAACAAAACCACTTAAAAGGGGCACTTTCACAAAAGCGCCCCCAGAAGCTACTCTAGAAGAGCCATTACCGGCCAAGGGTCGTAGCTGAACCACACCAGCAGAAGAACAACGCTTAATAAAAACGGCGTCAGGGCCTTGGCTATTTTCATTGGGCTGATTCCCGTCATGGCAGAGGCCACAAATAAACCTGTACCAACCGGGGGCGTTAATAAACCAAGTACCAGGTTCAAACACACTACCACGCCAAAATGAACTGGACTAATGCCGAATTGGTCAACTGCAATAGGTAACAAAATAGGCACGACCAGAATAAGGGCCGCAATGCCTTCAATCAGCATTCCAACAATTAACAGCTGGCCCATTACCAATAGCATGAACACAAATGGGCTTGAAGTACTGGCGCCAATCCACTCGGCCACCATTTGTGGAATTTTCTCGAAGGTGATGGTCCAACCGAACACGCCGGCGGAGGCAACCAGGAAAATTACCAAACCAGAATTCAAGGCCGTCCGCTTCAATAAGTCGGGCATTACGCCCAGCTTCAAGTCACCATAACAAAACTTGCCGGCCAACAAAGCGGCCAGTGATGCCAGGCCCGCCGATTCCGTTGGCGTTGCCAGCCCCGACAAGATACCGCCGATAATAATTATGGGTACACCCAACGCTGGGATAACTTGCAAAATTGACTGCGTAGCCTCTTTCGCATTTGGCCAGCGCCCTTTGGGATACGTGTGAATAAACCCAAACCCCGCCACAATCAGGAAAAAGGCCGCGCCCATTAATAAGCCAGGAATAATGCCGCCAATAAACATATCGCCAATGGATATCTGGGCAAGCACACCGTAAATAACGAATAGCATTGACGGTGGAATAATGGGCCCCATTAGGCCCGCCGCCGCTGTTACTGCTGTAGAAAATGTTTTGTCGTAACCTTCGCGCTCCATTTCCGGAACAATGGCACGAGACATGATGGCAATTTGTGCATTGGCCGAACCCATAATCGAGGCCATCATCATGTTCGCCAGCAAGTTAATGTAGGCTAACCCACCTCGGAAACCGCCAAATAATACACGTGCAAAATTAATAAGCCGACGGGTTAACCCGCCCTCGTTCATTAGTTCTCCGGCCAGAATGAATAGCGGAATGGCCAGCAAGCCATACGACTCGACCGACCCAAACAGTTGTTGTGCGTATGACTCGAACAGAACCGTATTACCTGAATACCAGATGTAAAAAACGGCTGTTAAACAAAGACAAATGCCTATTGGTACTTGAAGCAACAATAGCAAGGCAAACACAAAAAAAGTCATGATGTTTGCCCCTCGGACTGATCCATGTAATGACCACGTGGGTCGTTAATTAAATTAACCAAGGTATGAAAACATAAAGACAAGGCGAAGTACGGAACAATAAGCCATGCCCAAAACTTATACATAGGCAGCGTGACAGCCTTTTCCTGGTACATAAAATTAAAGGTTTCAGCACTAAATGTATCTTTATCGAAACCCGCCTGAATCATGTCTAGGGGGGCGTACCATTTCCAGCAAAAAAACAGCAATAAGATGCCAAACAGCAGCACACTTAAATCTACAAAAACGCCCACTATGCGCCGCCATTTTCTGGGTAGAACATCTACTAAGGCTGTTACTGCGACGGCCTGGCGTTGCTTCAAAAGTACCGCGGTACCCAGAAACAACATCCAGATCATGGCAAAAATGGCTGCTTCATCAACCCAAAACTGGGAGTTATCCATTGCACGGGTGACAACGTTATAAATGATAAGAACCGTTACCAACAACGCAAAAAATCCAGCCAACACCAGCTCGATTTGGGCGAGCCGGGTTGATATTCGCTGCAACATAGTGGACATCTTCAAGGCCTATGAAAGATGAAGTTTAGTTCTTGATATTCTTGGCAGCTTCACGCAAATTGGAAAGTGCTTCAGGCGTGCGCTTAGACCACTTTCCTTCCCACTCTTCAATTACTTCCTGGAAAAACTCGGGGCCCACATCTTTAATGGTTTTGCCTGTACCACGAACTTTTTCTTCCCAGCCCGATTCTTTAGCTTTGTACTCGGCCATAACCATGTCTAAGCGCTTGCTCATCAGGTCTGTGATCATCTTGCGATCTTCTTCGCTAAGATCCTTCCAGACCCGCGCCGACACAACGCCCACCATAGGGAACATCATGTGATTGGAAACCAGAATAGTGTCTGCTTTCTCCCAGAACTTCAACGCCCAAATAAGCTCAAGGTCCATGTCGATGCCATCGACCTGGCCATTTGCAAGTGCGTCATAAACTGCAGGCAACGGTAAAGGTGTTGGCGCTGCACCTAAATCAATATAAAAGTCGCGAATAGGATCCAGTGGCGTAATGCGCAACTTCATACCACTTAAGTCATCGGCTGTTTCCACCGGCTTAGCCGTTAGAATTTGACGCATACCCGCCATACCGTACCCAATGCCAACAACCCCGGCTTTGGAAGGCAACTCTTTCAGCAAATCAGTGGCTGCAGGTGTTTTTAGAATTTCGGCTGCTTCATCGACGTTGCGAACCAAATACGGCGCATATAACGCACCCAGGTTTTCAACCCGGTTCGACGCTTCGGCAATGGTTAGAAATGCCATATCGAGCGCGCCTGTTTGCATTTGCTGCAGCATTTGCGCTTCGCTACCTAACTGCCCAGCCGGGAAAACAGACACAGTGTGCTTTCCGTCACTTGCCTCTTTAAGATCTTCAGCAAAGCCATTGGCTTGCTGCGTCCAGATATGGGGCGGCGGCGTAATAAGCCCCATGCGAAAGTCTTTAGCCAAGGCCGGTGCACTAAAAGCACACACACCTGCTACCGCAGCGATTAAAGTTCCAATTTTTCGTATTTTCATTGCTGTCTCCTCGAGGTTGAATGGGCTTTATGAGCAGGCCCAGTCACATAACACTGGCGACTTAAGCCAGATTAAAAAAACTTATAGCATTGTCGTGCAGAATCTGTTGCTTTTCGTCTGGGGAAAACGATGATGCCTGCACCAAAGAACCAATTGGTTGCTCGCCTAATGGATACGGGTAATCGGAGCCCATCATGAGGCGGTCAACCCCATGAACATCGGCCAGAAGGCGCAACGAACCTTGGTCAAAAATAGTGGCGTCGCAAAAGAAACGACGCGCATATTCTGACGGTGGGCGTGGGCAGTCTTTACGCACAATATCGCGATACCTCCAGGCATTATCGACACGCCCCAGCAAATAAGCAAAGCTGCCTCCACCATGCGCAAAACAAATTTTCAACGATTCAGGAATGCGTTCCATTGCGCCAGACAAGATTAGCGACAACATGCCAAGTTGCGTTTCCGCGGGCATCGCCACCAACCACGGCAGCATCCATTGGCTCATACGCCCTTGCCCCCCCATCATGTCCCATGGGTGCACGAAAACCGGGATATTCTCATTGGCACAATGCGTTAAGAAATCGACCAGATCAGGGTGGTCGAGATCTTTTTCACCGACGTGATTGCCTATTTGAACACCCACGCAACCTGCCGCTTGCGCGCGCGAGGCCTCGGCACACGCCAGCTTGACATCTTGCAGTGGCACCTGCGACAACGCCTTCAAACGCGTTGGGTGGTCGGCACAGAATGCAACCGCTTGTTCGTTCATTTGTGCTGCCCAATCGGCTGCTTTGGCCGGGTCCCACGTATAACCAAACATAACTGGCGTAGAACACACCAATTGCATATCAACGCCCTGCTCATCTAGCTCTTTTACGCGATAAGCTGGATCCCACAACGCGCGATAAACAGGTCGAAAGGGTTTGTCTCCCAACATAATGTGGCCTTTATCGCCACCCTCTTCTACCTGAAGCCAGGCTGCCTTCTCGGGGTCTACCTTATGGGCAACTTCTTTACCAATAAGCGGGAAAAAATGCGAATGAATATCAATCATGCTGTACTGTCCGTGCCAAAAAATGTTGGCAAGTTTATAAACTAGGGTGAGCAGCTTTTAGTGTTGCGTGCCACGACTCAAAATCGCGCCCGGGGTGCACCTCGCCGCACTTTGCGCAGGTGCGCTCGGCTTCGCTGGTGTTGTAGAAACGCTCGTAAGTGGGCGGTAGATCTTTCACAATATTCTGCAGTTCAAGTTCATAACGCTGCAGTACGTGGCCGCAATTTGCGCAGCTCCACTGAAAAGCGTCTTTTTCACCTGCCGGGCGCTTGCGCTCGATAACCAGGCACAAACTGCCCGCTTCCGGCCGCTGAGGAGAATGCAACACATGCGGCGACATCAGAAATATGTCGCCCTCTTTTAAATGCACTTTTTCGTACTCGCCGTTTTCCCACATCAGAAGCTGGGCATTACCCTTAAACTGATAAAAAAACTCTTCTACCGGATCATCGTGGAAATCGGAGCGCTGGTTCGGCCCACCCACAACCGTAACCATA
>NZLH01000185.1 GCA_002694155.1 Pusillimonas sp.
AAACGATTCCACCACGACACCGCTCCAAGACACACAGGATGGAACCGAATTTGGCGGTGGTGAGGCTCCACAAGAGTCACTAAACGACGGCCCAGGCCAAAACTTTACTGGAGGTTCTAATTATCAATAATGAGTTATTTAGATCCCAAAGAACAAGTTATAGATTTACAACTAACACCATACGGTGAATTTTTGTTATCTATAGGCAGATTAAATCCAGAGTTTTATGCTTTTTTTGATGAAGATGTTATATACAATTCTAAATTTGCGAATAACTCAAATGAAGATCAAAATAAAATTCAAGAAAGAATTTTAGATGAAACACCAAGAATGTCTGCGCAAAAATCAATCTCAGGTCGAGAAGAAGATTATATTAGCAAAAGAAACTTAAATGGAAATGTAATAATGTTCGATGGTAGCACTAAGCCATTTTCAATCGATTTTCTTGGTTCTGAGATTTTTGGTTCTCTACCAACTAGTGTCACAGAGGTGGACATTTTAAATGTCCTTAGAACAGAACCTGAGCCAATGCAAGAATCTTTAAAAATGCAAGCACTAGGTAAATATGATCCGTCAAATGGCTTCGCCCCAGCCTGGAATGTGGCGTTTTTAAAAACTAAGTTGGCCTCTTCTAGTAATACTTTGTCCGTCTCTGGCTCAAAAGGCGTGTTGGAATATAACATACCTCAATTAAATGCTGATATACAATATGAGGTAAAAAGAAACTCAAGACAATACAATGTATCTTTTGAACCAGAAAACTTAGCTGCAGAAAATGATCCTTCGATAGCTCCGACTAGTATTGATGTGAATGGAAGAGTGGATTTTATTTCTTATTATGATGGAGCCTCAATTGAAACCATACAAGATTATTTAGTTATTAGGATGGAAGAAGCCAACACTTTTTTTGAAAAAGATAATTTTGAAGTTGAACTATTTGAAGTCGCGCCCTCTCCTAACGCCTTTAGCAATGAAGAAATTTTAATTAAAAAACCTTTCTATAAAAATAGAGATGTGTTTTTGGAAGATGTTATTAAAGGAGATGTTGCTGTAAACTCTGTTGAAAACTTTTTTGATTTTCTTGTTGATGGGGAAATAAGTAGTGAAATTATGTGTCCTTTGATCGGCTTTGACAAAACAAAACAGTTTTATATCACTAAAATGTATAATTGTGAACAGGAACCAATCTTAAGTATGAAAGACAACCAGTTTAAACAAAATATCTATTATGATGATGATGATACAAAGGATGTTTGTGAATAATGATTTCTGCACCAAGTTTACTTCAAAATTTCATGCCAAATGCTTACGTTAAAAACGTAACGTTAAACTCTGAACTAAAAAGCGTTGAAAACAAACAGCAGGCTAATGGTTACTTTAAACCCACTTCATTCGGCGGCCCCGCCGGTGGACAAATAGCTGGCTCTCTTCTGGTGCCGGATGATACCATGAGTAGCACAATTACCGTATCTTTAAAGTTTCTAGATTATGCAACTTTAGAAAATGATCTTTTAAAATTAGTAGATTCCACTACCACACAAGGATATAGAATATTTATACATCAAACAACAGATAGAGCCTTTTATGAGTCGGTGTTACAGGCGACTAATGCTATTGGATCCGCCGAACTCCCGGTGAACGTCCAAGAACAACTTACCACAGTTTACAATAACGAGACTACAAAAACAAAAGAAGTAACTTTTTCCGAGAGTTTTGTTGAGTCAAATGATGGCCCGACCAATCTGAATGAAAATTTAGGAGTGGGCGTAAGTTTGCCAAAACAAATTTTATCCGATGGAACCATAATAAAAGAAGTCATAACTAAAACTACTTTTAATGGTATCCCTACAAATACTGATTTTCTTGCATACATTGTTTTTTCATACCTTGACAACACTTTTAAACAGGGGACAATAGTTGATGGAACCGATTATTCTGGAGCAAAATTTACTGGTGTATTTTTTGCTTCTAATGTAAAAAAAGAGATAGTATTGTTAGACAAAAAGATACAAAACCAAGCAATACAATTTAGAATAGCCCAGCCGTCAGCTGGTGAAAATACTACAGCCTTATCAAAATTTGGTAAACCGGGTGACATCTGGGCAGGTGGCGTACATCTTCACATGAATCGATTTATGGCCGGTAGCTCTCATTCACCTGGTGATCCACATCCGTATTTAGATTTTTCTATTGTTCCAAATAATAGATTTGTAGATAATCGAATAAAAAACAAAATAGAAAAAAGTATTATTAACGTTACACAGAAAACTGAAGAATTAAATTCTTTTGTTTCAATGTATAAAAACAATCCCAAAAATCTAAATTTATTTAAACAAAAAGAAAACTTTATTAGTGATATATATTTAACACAAGATAAATATGGATCCGTGCAGGGTTCATTTATTGTTGACAAGAGAGCAGCTATAGAGAATAATTCTTTATTTTCTTTTTTATTTTCCAACGCTAAAAAAATTCTCACTACTGCACAATATAACAATTTTAGAGAAAATATTATTTCAGATATGTCACCCCGTCGTTGTCAGGTTTATCGGGGCAGCGAGCTTTTAGGCACTGTCACCCCCAACCAGCCAAATACTTCGACAACTGGTGTGCCAGGAAGGTATGAACAGTTGCTTTTACAAAAAGGATATACACAACAAAATCTAGAAGAATTAAAAGCCAAGTATCCAAATCCTGCAACAACTGCTCAAACTGCTCAACGCAAGCAGACAACAATATTTTTTAGCTTAATAAACGAAAACAAAGCACCTGACGGAAACAAAATCAGGATGCCCAGCGCCGGCGCCTCACCGGGCGTCACTGTTAACACAACATCCTCTGAACTTGGTTACGATGTATTTTCATTTAAACATGTTATGAGCGACCCTTATATGACAACTCAAAAATATTCTGTAGTGGTAGAATATGATGATCCAACTGTATTTTATCTGCAAACTATGCTAGTGAGTCTTAATATTTTTAATGAAGGCTTGAACGCGGTTCTTTCATTTACCAAATCAAAAATTAGCCTTGATGGTAGTCAAAAGTTTACTACGTCGGCTTATGATCGTGTTACCGATCAGCTCAAACCAGCTGTCATTGATAAGTTGAAGCAGAAGGGCTATCTTACTACAAATTCAGATGAGAATTTTGCATTTCCTAAAGGATTTGGTTCTATACCCTATTCTGCTATCTTAGCAGCGTTTTATAACCCAGAAACTGTTCAAGATTTTTTTTCCACCACAGATTCGGCGCTTCTTGATTTACAAACTTATATGACTAATGTATGTAATTTAAGAACCACAACATTGACCAATCTTTTAATTTTAAAAAACTTTTTTGATAATATTTCATCTAGAATGTCAAATTTAATAAGCAGTTTTAAAGCGAAACAGCCTTTTACTAATAATCCAAGCCCTTATTCAACTGCAATTGCATCAACTACATCACCTAGTGGTCAAAGCTTGATAGAACTTAAATCATCAGAGTATGAAATACAAATTTACAATTATGGATATGATTTCACTGGAGTTAAAAATTTTGTGGCTACTTCTGGAGTGAACTTTAACGACACCGAGGGACTTCTCACTATAAGCAGGACGGGCTTCGATGGCATATGTGATTACTTACTCTCAGAGATAACCCCTGGCCCGCCCCTGTCATTGCCTGCAAACATTGATGATAAATTCTCGCCAATTAATTTGTCTAACCGCAGCTATCGACGGGCGCATTATTCTTATTTGTGCGCACCGGTGCAAAATAACACTTTTTTTAAACAGTTTCTTGTATTGCCGGAAACATTCACTTTCAAAGATTGTCAATCTGGTTTAACGCAGATAGCTAAACTTAAATCAGAAATACTGGAGGGCAATAGTGTAGATGCAATACAAAGCATTCCAACAAATATAAAAGAAAATTTAGTGGCTATTTTTAACAAAGATGGAACGGATATAGCCACCGGAAGTAAACTCTTGCAAGAAATATTGACTCCAGTGGGAGTCACTGCTGATGAAACAGCGTCAAATATATTAGTAAACCCTGTTGACAATCTTATTACTGTTGATGACAATGAATTAAAAATTGATCCGCTGTTCACCAAGATATTTATACAATCGGGTTTCACCGGCGACACCGTATCAAATGATAAAAATAATTTATTAATGTCTTTATTTTCTAGAAAAAATATGTTAGACTTACCAGAGCCAGAGCCAAAAGTAGGATTTGCATTAAAAGTTAACGCGCTAAAAGAGAATTTTGAACCAAATGATGATAACCCTCCCAATCAAGTTTTGTGTTTGTCTTTAGAAAACCCTGAAAGTGGCCCGTTTAAAAATTTTCAATCAAGTGATGCTTCGGAAGGTTACATTATTGGCGGTCTTATTAATCCTGTGCGGTTGTCACAATATTTCTTCACACACGAGAACATAGTTCGTGTTGAATATTTAAGTGGTTTTGAGACTACGACGACGGCTATACCGGCAAAAACAACTTTAGGAAATCTATATCATGCGCCCGAGCCAACTAGTTATACTAAAACATCTAGAAATTTAAAAAAGCCACTTTGGAAACGGTTAAACTCTGACGCTTTGTTTTATCTTTCCAATACCGGCACTAGTGGATTATTATGTAGATTGGTTTTGTATAAATCAAATTATATTAATGGACATCTGGTTGAAAAATTTAAGCTACCGTTGATAAACTCTTATTTTAAGTTAGCTAACGAGCTTTGAATTGAGTTGACAAGATTTTTTTATTTCAATTTGACTATTTAAAGGGAGAGATATGCAAGATTTTATTACAACAGAATATAATTTAATTTTTATGGAATTATTGAGTAGTACGCTAAGTGAGCAAAGCGCACTTGGCATTGCACCTGCGGCCCCAAACACAGATGATTTAGCAACATTGATTTCCAATTATATAATTGCTGGTTCGGGCTAGCTTCATAAGAATTTTAAAAGGTGAGTAAATGGCTGGTGAACAAGAAATATTAAAAAGTATACATTACAATAACTATATTTATCTTTTTAATGACCCAAGTGATATTTCAATATGTAGAAAAAAGGGAGAGACCGACAGTGATCTGGTGTTTACCGGTCCGAACCCAGCCCAAGCATATCAAACTTTGCAGCTCGCCGGAAAAAACTTTTATAACAATGACAATCCACTTCTAGTTGATGGCTTTTTAAAAGGTATACTGCCAACAACAACAAACAGTACAACTGACCTAACACCTCTTGCCGTTGAAGCTGATTCAAATCCAATTATTTTTTCAGATAAGCCATTACTTGGCCAATCCAGCGTGAGTGGGGATTTTCCTAGTTTATTTCCTGGAGATATTGGACAATACTTTAGAGGTGACACTCTGCCAGCCAAAATACGGGCCGAGTCCGCTGCAAATGTATCAGCCAATGTTGAGCGTGGGTTATATAAATTTACAAATGATATTGGTTTCAATCCTGGAAACAGACATAAGTTTGAAATAAGCACCCAAAATGGATACTCTGTTTATTATAATTTTGAAAGTGTCAAAGCTACGGTGGCAGCAAGCTATGAAAAATTAATTCAAATGGCATATGTGCTAATTCCGCAAAATCTCGATGAATATGCCGGAGAGCAAGGATTTCCCCCAACAAACCTTGCACAAGCAATCAACGCAAACAATTTTCCCACGCAAGCTAGTTACGCCGCCGGCGCCACAGACGGTGTGCGAATTTATAATATCGAGGATAGTAAGGGTAGTCTTCTTGGTGAATTTCAATATTTTCTCAAAGCAGAAAATCTAGATATTTCACAACCTGTAAATACGTTGGTAAGAAGGACAAGTGATGTCTCTGGTAAAATTATAGATTTTCAATATAGTCAAAATTTTTATTTTGGTGCATTTATACCAGGATTAGAAGATGTAGAAATATTTGAGCATATCTTTAATAATTATTTAGCAATGATAACCCAGCCATTTGGTGCAATATACAACAGTCTCCAAGATAAGTATAATGTTCCATACAACAATGATAAAAAATATGTATTTAATTGTTCAACAAAAATAGGAGTGCCTTATGATTATAAAACACTTTTAAAAGAACAAGTTAATTTAAAATCATATGGAGTTAAAGACACTGCACCAACATATCAAAGTGAGTATAACTATTATGATCCTCAGTATGAACCAGCTGCATCAGCTTTGATAAATGAGGGTGTTTTAAATGAAAATGCATTGCCAAGCATTTATGATTTATTATACGCTCCTTTGCAAAAACATCTAATGGATGTTATGTTTAGTTTGTCAAATGATGACTTTTCCATAAAAAACACAAGTTTTAACAATTTAAATGCCTATTTGGATAATTTATCATTGCTTTACGGCAATTATATCGCGGGTTCACTGGCAGCTTCAGAAAATGAAGATGGATTTGCCAGCACCCCAGTTGGCTCTAGCGCAGCGATGACAGAGCGAACATTGAGTGATTTTGAAGAATTTTATGGACAAATGTACCAAACAGCTGAAAGCATGATACCAAACACCATCTTCAAAACAAGAAAATCCGTTTTAATTAGTGCTATTAAGATGTTCGGTGAAGTGGGGCTCGGCTCAGGTACTTCTGTTTCTCAATTGATCAATTCAAAGGTTAATTTTATTCCAAAATGGTTAGAAGAAATTAAATCAGGTATTTATTTTTCTGAAAAAACAATGCCATATTTTAATCAAGCATCAGATTTTAAAGATAGGTTTCCTTTTGTTAATACGATAAACATTCCACAAGAAAAGCGCGGTCCAATTGCAAAATTATTTTCAAAAAATAATCTTTTAGACGCGATCAATACTCATGCAGCGTCACTAGTTGTTCCAAATGAAGGACTCACAGGAAAATATTCAGAAGGAAAGTTCTTAAACGGCGTTGGTCCGAGCACATACGCTGAATTTTATGGCGGTATGACTAATGGCTATAGCATTGAAAAATTTAATATGTACAACGGGGTTAAATTGAAAACTTTTAAAATGCATTTTGTCCCCGAGTCAGAAAAACCACAGACTGGCGCCCCAGCCGGCGAACTTGAAATAACTAACACTGATTACTCAGAAGTAGATTTATTTTTAGATAATTTTCAAAGCATAGGATTTGAAACGCCAAAAAACCTTCTCGTATATTCAGAGGGTGATGATTCTTCACCTGGGGGGCTCTTGTCTGTACTTAACGCATTAAAAGGCCAGCAACTGATAAAAGAACTAGAAGAGTTTCTGTTTGATGTTGGTCTTCGAAGCCCTAAACAAATACAAAATGGAAAATTTGCACACCAAGAAACTTTAATGTACGAAATAGCTAAATATGAAGTTGTTGGTCAAGGCGAAAATTATTTACAAAGTATTTTTCTACCGATAGTCAATCAAGAAACCTTAAGCTATGTTGATTCTCAAGTGATACCTTATAAAAATTATTATTATAAAATATTTGCTCACAAGGTTATTGTTGGCACCAAGTATCGTTGCAGAAAAATGTCCGTGCCGATTAGCCCGAATACAATACCGAATAAGCTTGAATTACCTCAAAATGCAGTTTTCAATGGTGTAGATTTGACCGGTGGATTTTTCCCACCAGGACATCTTTTCTTTGCGAGTCAATATGAGATTGAACCTTATCTTCAATTTGTAAGGGTTCCTTATTACAATGCTCCCATGGTTAATGTGCAAACGGATGCAGTTAATTTCACAAGAATAGAAGACAGACCACCGATGCCACCACAAGTTCAGGTAATTCCATATAGAGGTGTTAAAGACAAAGTGTTGTTCTTATTAAACAACTCAGCTGGTGAAGCAAAAACAACTGTTATCCCCATACTTGATTCTGATTTGGATTCATTTGATCAATGTGCAATTAGTCAAGGAGTGCAGCTTCCAAGTGCTGATTACTTAAGTGAAATTTCATTTAAAAATGATGACGTTCCAAAAAGCTATACTATGTTTAGGATGGAAAACAAACCTTTATCATATAAAGATTTTTCTGAAGATGATACCGCGTTGTTTGATGACTTTTTTCAAGGTCAAACATCTTTAGTTGACAATATCATGCCAAATAAAGATTATTATTATACTTTTAGAACCACTGACATACATGGAAAAATATCAAACCCAACTATTGTATACCAAATTAGAATCGTTTCTGAATTAAATTCAGCACCATATTTAACAGTAAGCACATTTGACCCACGCGAAGAGCGGCAAAAAATGGCAAATGAAAAATTATCTAACACAAAAACATTTCAAAAGTATTTATTGTTGGGCTTAAACAGCTCAGAAAATAACATTACTTATCCAAATTTAGAAGTAAATGATGATGATCAAGCAGTTGGAGACTATTTATCTCAACCGGTTGCAGTAGATTCTAGTGTTTTTGGGAAAAAATACAAATTGAGAATCACTTCAAAGCAAACTGGAAGAAAAATAGATATAAATGTTAATTTCAAAAATCCAAAAAATACTATAAATGATGTGTAATACTATTTAGTTAAAAGAGGAGATTATAAATGGCTTTCTTAGACAACTCAGGCGATATCATATTAGATGCTGTATTGACAGATACTGGACGCTTAAGAATGGCTCGCGGCGACGGTTCATTCAAGATTACAAAATTTGCCTTTGGCGACGACGAGATTGATTACTCATCGTACAACGGAGATCATTTATCTGGCAGTGCTTATTATGATCTAGAGATCCTACAGACTCCTATATTTGAAGCATTTACGAACAATACTTCAATGATGAAGTCCAAGTTGATAACTTTAACAAACAATAATCTTCTTTTTCTGCCTATAATAAAACAGAATACATTAACAACTGCCACTAAACAACCAGCATCCGGTGATGCCATCGCCCAAGGCATATATACTCTTTTTGTCAACAACGACACCAAAATCGCGGCCGAGGCATTCTTAGGTATAGAAAATATCAGCAACAGACCTGGATTTATTAATGGATTCAATTCAGATGCAAATACCACATTCATAAGAGTCGATCAAGGCTTAGATACTATAGATATTTCTCCGAGCTTTACTATTGATCCCGAACTGAAAGAAACACAATATTTAGTAGAGCTTGACTCTAGATTACTAAGTATATATGATAAATCCAGCCTTGCCGTAGCTAGCGAATCTTTTCTAGATGATGATCAGATTGCATCTTATTATTTTACTCAAGGGGCAGGCACTTACATAAATGAACTCGATACGGGAACGAATGATGACGGCAATCTACACGAGGGAGATCAAAATATTTCTGGACCTCGCGGCACTAGGTTTGAGTTTGGCCTTCGCGCCGCATTAGATGCAGCCTCTAGTGACTTTTTGTTTAACACTATTGGTACTACTTTACCCACGACGAACAGTCAGGTCATAGCTTTTATCGATACGAATATTAGAATTACAGGCGTTACAACTGGATATCAGATTGATATACCCATAAGGGTTATTAGAGAGCAAAACACTTAAGACAAAAGGAAAAATAAATGGCTACTACATTTAAAACTTTATTAAATAGCGATATTGCTAACACAAGAACACTTCTTCATGAAGCTATTCCAATCACTGGAACAATAGTATCAGGCACCTACACTGATTTAAATATCAAAACTTTTGCACACGGTATGTATGAGTCGGTATTTGACTATCCTTTTTTAAGTTCCTCTGCAAATCACATTTTTGATATTACTGCTGGCTATGCCGCTGATAGCACACTGTCTGCTTCATCCAATGTTCAAGGAGCTAAAAAGATTAACATTTATAATCAACACGCACAGGTGCTTTATGGTTATGATGTAAACGGAAACATTCAAAACTTTGACCGTGATGGGAATATTGCAGGCGCCGGAGATAAGATGAAAGAGTGTTTCTTTCTCAATTTTTCTAGATTGTTAACTAAAGATGAGATTAAAAAAGATTCATTTAGATTGTCGATGTTTGCTTCTTCTAGTGCAGTTAAAGGTATAGTTGATGGAGGCGCCGCGAAAACCACGGGCGTTAGAAACAAGCTACAAGTTATTGGAGATTATGGAGCAACGACAAGTTACAAAGTTAATTCTCCTGCTGGTGAATATGGTTTGCTTTATAGCAGCTCTGCAACTCCACGAGATACCAACGGCAATCAACCAATTGGTCACATTTACTACCAAGCTGGAATCGCAGTTATTACGGCATCCTTCTTTTCAGGTGCTTTCGGTGATCCATCTAACGCAGCGGATAGAACCCAATCTACTGCAGAACTCGGAGTACATGCATCAAAAGTTGATGCTATAACAATTGCTTCCGGTGATGCTGACGGAGACACAATCACTATTAACGTACCCGATATACCCGGCGCCGATGCGAATAAGACAATCGA
>NZLH01000186.1 GCA_002694155.1 Pusillimonas sp.
CTGTTTACTGCAATAATATCGTCGGCGCTTAATATGCCGCTTGCCGCTTTCAGGCGCAACCCATTTAGTACGGTGGCATAACGGGCATCAGCAAGTGCACGTTGGGTTTCATATAACTGTTGTTGTGCGTTTAGTACGTCGATATTGACTCGAACACCTACCTCGTAACCAGTTTGGTTGGCCTCGAGTGAAGCCCGGCTGGAGGCTTCTGCTGCCTGCAACGCTGAAACGCGTGACAGCCCCGAAATAACCCCCGAATAAAAAGCCTGCGTCGACTGCACAGCCTGACGACGGACAAATTTTAGTTCATAGCGCGATTTTTGCAGTAAAGAGGTTTGCTCGCGTACTTTAGATGAAATGCCACCCCCCGCGAACAGAGGAATAGAAAGCTGAACGCCAACTGTGGTTTCAACCGAACGTGGCCCTGCGCGCGGGCCGAATACGCCGCGGTCGCTGCTACTGCCCGATTGCGCGTAGAAGTCGACCGTGGGGTAGTGTTCGCTTTGAGCAATATGGATTTGTTTTTCTGCCAGACGGGAACTTAACTGGGCCTGCGCCACTTCAAGGCTGGCCTGCGAAGCCTGAGCGGTCCAGTCGTCAAGACGTGCTGGAGTAGGCTTGGGCAGGGATACGTCGTTTTTTAGTCGTGCCAGTTCGTTGGGGCGTTCGTTAATAATGCTTGCCAGCGCGTCCTGGGCAATTTGAAGTGCGTTAAAAGCCTGTATTTCACTGGCATTGATCAGGTCAAGTCGGGCTTGCGCTTCGTATGTGTCGGCGATGGTGGCACTACCCAATTCGAACCCGCGTTTGGCTGCATCAAGCTGATTCATGATGGCTTGTTTTTGTGCATCCAGACTTTTTAGCGTGTCTTGCGCTGACAGCACATTGAAATACGCTTGCGTTACGCGCAGTGTAAGGTTTTGCCAGGTTTGTTGTACCGCCAGGTTGGCCGATTGGGCAATGTACTCTGAGGCGCGGTAGTTGTCCCATAGCCCCACATCGATAACAGGTTGGGTAAGCGTTAGTGCCCAAACTGCGCGTTTGTCGGTGCTGTTGCGGTCTAGCGATGTAGAGCGAATGTCGTCTGCCTCAACGCCTGTGCTGGCGGTAATGTAAGGCAGTAGCAGCGCACGCGCTTGCGGTATTTTCTCTGACTGGGCAGCCCGGTTCGCGCGAGCGGCCGCAAGTTCTGGGTCGCGTTCGAGTGCTTTAGTCCAGATTTTAAGTAAGTCTTGTGTTTGGGCTGCGGCATGGGGCAGCAAAAGGGCATTAATTACTAACCATAGCCCCAGTGCCCGAAATGCCGTTGTCATCGCTGTTAAAACTTGAACTGGGATACGGATGTACCCCTTAACGGCTTAATGACAGTATCGAACAAGGACTCTGTATCGAAGCTTGCAGCGCTGGTGCGCGTAATGCGACATACGGTCATAATGGGGGCGGTGCCCACTACCACAACCATACGTCCCCCGATACAAAGCTGGTACTTAAGCGCATCGGGAACAACGGGTACTGATCCGGTAAGAAGAATTGCATCGTACTCTGCCGTACCCCAACCACTGTGTGCATCGCCTACTTCAACGTTTACATTGCCTACTTGTTCGCGCTGCAGGTTTTCACTGGCGAAAGCTGCGATGCGGCTGTCGATTTCAACGCTGGTAACCTGTTGCGACAGCTGTGCCAGTAAAGCTGCCTGATAGCCCGATCCTGTTCCTATTTCCAACACACAGTCGCCTGGTTCAAGCAGCAGTTCTTGCGTTAATCGTGCCTCAACTTTGGGCGTAAGCATGCTTTCATGTGTATTGATAGCATTAATGATAAGCGGCAGTTCGACATCGGAGAAGGCCAGTGCTTGCATGCCTGCGGGTACATAGCGCTCTCTGCGGACGTCGAACAGAGCTTGCAAGACGCGTGAATCAAAGACGTTCCATGGACGGATTTGTTGCTCCACCATGTTGAAACGGGCACGTTCGGTGTCGGAAAGTCCGGTAGCGTTCATAGTGTTAATAACGAATTTGAAGTTGTGTGTATTGTACTCATTCGGGCAGTTGACCGGGTTGCCACCATGCGTGGAAGTGGTGCACAGGCCCGTGGCCTTCGCCAACTTGCAGTTCGTCAGCGTGGCGGATTGCTTCTTGCAAATAAGCTTTTGCTTTACGGGCAGCCAGCGGAAGATCGGCACATTGGGGAAGTAAAGCGGCCAGCGCGGCAGATAGTGTGCATCCTGTCCCGTGGGTGTTGCGGGTGTGAATACGTTCACCAGGCAACTCGAAAAGCTGGTCACCATTATGCAAAATATCGGTAGGGTCGTTACCAGGCAAATGTCCGCCTTTTAGAAACACCCAGCGCTCGCCGTCGTCGTTAAGCAAGCGGCGCAGTTTCTCGGCCACTCTACGCATTTCTTTCAGGTTATCAACGGGGGCCATTTCCAGCAGAACGCCGGCCTCAGGGAGGTTCGGCGTAACAACGGTGGCCAATGGCATAAGGCTCTCGCGCAGCTCGTTTATGGCGGCCTTTTCAAGCAGTTGATCGCCGCTTTTGGCAATCATAATGGGGTCCAGAACAATATGCGCGGGGCGCCAGTGCATTAAGCACTCGGCAACCCTGCGTGTTACTGCTTGCTGCCCCAACATGCCTATTTTCACGGCATCAATGCGGACATCGGCAAATAAAGTGTCGATTTGTTGTGCTACGAACTCTGGCGTAACCGGCGCGATGCCGGTTACGCCGCGCGTATTTTGAGCGGTAAGCGCGGCAACCACGGCTGCGCCGTAGGCGCCCAGGGCGCTCATGGCTTTAATGTCGGCCAGAATGCCGGCCCCCCCGGAGGGGTCGACGCCCGCAATGGTTAATGTATTGGGAATCATGAGCTTGACTTCCGCGACTGGATCAGACCTTCGGTAGGAGAGCTGGGGTCGGCACTATATAACTTACGAGGCATGCGGCCGGCTAAAAACGCTTCACGCCCCGCTTCTACGGCTTTTTTCATGGCGCTGGCCATGAGCACGGGGTTCTTCGCACCGGCAATAGCCGTGTTCATCAGAACAGCATCACAACCCAATTCCATGGCGACGGCTGCGTCAGAGGCTGTGCCCACACCCGCGTCAACCAAAACGGGCACCTGGGCCTGGTCGATAATTAATCGCAGATTCCATGGATTCAGAATGCCCATGCCGGAACCAATAAGCGAGGCAAGCGGCATGACAGCGATGCAGCCAATGTCTTCCAGCATGCGGCATTGAATTGGGTCGTCGGTGCAGTACACCATGACATCGAACCCATCATCGACCAGCGTTTTCGCGGCTTTCAGGGTTTCCGGCATGTTAGGAAACAGGTTGTCGGCGCTACCCAGGACTTCAAGTTTAACGAGTTTGTGACCATCGAGAAGCTCACGTGCCAGGCGCAATGTGCGTACCGCGTCGTCGGCTGTAAAGCAACCGGCTGTGTTGGGCAAAATAGTGTATTGAGAAGGAGGCAGAAAGTCGAGCAAGTTCGGCTCATTGGCGTTTTGACCAATATTGGTGCGACGAATTGCGACCGTGACGATTTCTGCGCCACTGGCTTGAATGGCTTGTTGTGTTTCCTGGAAGTCTTTGTACTTCCCCGTTCCTACCAGCAGGCGTGACGAGTAGGTTTTACCGGCTAGCGAAAATGCATCTTTTACAGTCATGAGTAAAAACTTCTTGAAATTCGGGTGAAAGAAAGTCTGCTTATTGTATAGGGTAGCCGGGTGTTATCGCAGGGTCTTTAATTGAGCGCAAAGTTGCTCAATTGCGTCTACTAGTCGGGGGCCCGGTCGAAACAGCAAGTCAGGATTCATTCTGATGATTTTGTTTTGTTGGGCTGCGTCCACGCCTTTGCCAGCCAGGTAGGCAATATGTTCGTTTGTTGCCTGGGTTGGTTTGTTTCGCACAACAATAACGTCGGGTTGTTGAGTCAGCAGGTTTTCAAGGCCAATTAGTGGTGCCGCCTGTGGCGCGCGTTCGAAGGGGTTAGTGGCGTTACAGTAGCTCAGTGCATCATTCAGCAGGGGCTCGTTCCCTATTACGTAAAGCGGGGTGGGGTTGATTTCCAGGACCACCTTTACAGGTGCTTCGGGCGCCAAACGTCTTAGGCTGTGCAGCCGCTGTCTAATTGATGCTGCCGTTTTACCAGCTTGCGCATTTGTTCCCGTTAGGCGGCCTATTTCCTGGATGATTTGCGGAATGTCCCGCAATGTTTTCGGGTTAATGTGAACAAGTGGAATATTCAGCGATTCCAGAATGGGCGCAAGCGACTGCGTTGCGCCAGTTTGCCAGCCCAAGACCAGATCGGGTTGCAGTGAAACAATTGTTTCCGGATCAATATGCAGGCCATCGCCCACTTTTGGCAAGGTTGTAGCGGCAGGGGGGTAGTCGCTGCTACGAACTGTGCCAACCAGATAATGCCCTGCACCTGCAGCATAGATTAGTTCAGTAACGTGTGGTGCCAGACTAATAATGCGTTGTGGCGCATGCGCAGGGTTCTGGATGGGGGCAGAGGTGTTGGCCCAAACCCCAAGCGGAAACAGTGCCAGGGCAATTTGCGCAAGCGGCTTGCCCCAGGTACGTAACTTACATTTTCCAGGCGAGATTAACGAACACAGTCGAGCCAGGATTTGCATAGCCATAAATATCGGTATGGTCCTTGTTGGTAATGTTATTCCAGCGCATTTGCAGGGATAAATTTTCGCTAAGCGTGGTGCCGGCCGTAAGGTTTATTAAGCTGTAACCACCAAGATGAACGCGCCCTTGAGCAAACGTTTCATCATAGCGTTGTCCAACATATAGGTATTCCGC
>NZLH01000187.1 GCA_002694155.1 Pusillimonas sp.
CGCGTGCAGGCGAAGACGCCATTCAGTTTATGACAGTTCATGCAGCGAAAGGGCTTGAGTTCGACTCGGTGTTCATTACGGGTTTGGAAGAGGGTTTGTTCCCGCATGAAAACAGCCTGACCGAGCAAGGCGGGTTGGAAGAGGAACGCCGCTTAATGTATGTGGCCATGACACGGGCGCGCAAGCGTTTGTATCTTACGCTGGCGCAAAGTCGTATGCTGCATGGTCAAACGCGTTACGCCATGCGATCGCGTTTTTTAGAAGAAATTCCCGACACGCATTTGAAATGGCTTACGCCAAAAGTATCCACTATGGGTGCCGGAATGGGTGCATCGATGGGGTTGGGGTCAAACTCTTCGTGGTCGAGCGGGGGATACCGGCGGGGTGATGCTTATAACCGGCCCTCTACCGGGGCCATGTCGCCGCGTGAACCGCGCCTGGCGACCAGCGGCGTAACGGTGGGCGAGAAACAGTTCCGTATTGGTCAGGGCGTGCATCACGCCAAGTTCGGTGATGGCTCTATTATTGGCTTAAGCGGTATGGGTAACGATGCCCAGGCGCAAATCCAGTTTCGTGATGTGGGCACGAAAACGCTGGCGCTGGGTGTGGCGAAATTGGATATTGTTTCCAGTTAAGCTAAATTTGTTCGGTTACGTGCGCTTTGCGAGTTAAGTGCGTGTGCTTTACGACTGCGTTGCTTCGTTAAACTGCTGTTCCAGCGCTTCTATTTCCTCTTGCAATTCCAGCCAACGGGTTTCAGCGTGTTCTAACTGCTTATTCAGTTCGCCATGTTCTGCCAATACTTTTACCCGTTCATCGCGCCGGGCATCGGTGTACAAGTCAGTGTCGGCGATGGCGGCATCCAACGTTTGCAGGCGCGTACGCAAAGTGTCCATTGTCTTCTCAATGGCACTTAATTCTTTTTCCAGTGGTTTGCGCTGGGCCGACAAACGTTGCCGCGCTTCGGCTTCAAGCCGTTTGCGGGCTTTGCGGTCGGCTTCTGTTTCGCTTGCACCGTTGTTTGCGTTGTCGTTACCCGAATCCTTCGCTTCCTCGCGTGCTACGGCGCGCTGCTGGGCGCTGCGCTGCAAAAGCCAGTCGCGGTAGTCATCCAGATCGCCATCAAATTCCCTCACACTGCCGTCGGCCACAATCCAGAACTCATCGACTGTGGTTCGCAACAGGTGTCGGTCGTGCGATACCAACAGCATACTGCCGTCGTATTCGGCCAATGCAGTAGCCAGTGCTTCACGGGTGTCAACATCAAGGTGGTTGCTGGGCTCGTCCAGCAATAACAAGTTGGGCTTATGCCAAACAATTAATGCCAGAGCCAGACGGGCTTTTTCGCCGCCTGATAGGGGTGCAATTTTCTGGTTGACCATCTCCCCGCTAAAACCAAATCGGCCTAAGTAGTTTCGCAAGGCTTGCTCTCGCTCTTCCGGGGCGATGCGGGCTAAATGCTGTAGTGGCGTGCTATCGACATCCAGCATGTCAAGTTGTTGCTGTGCAAAGTAGCCAATGTTCAAGCCTTTCGAGGGGCGGTAGTTCCCGGCCAGCGCAGGCAGTTCCTGCGCCAGCGTTTTAACAAGCGTACTTTTCCCGGCGCCGTTCACGCCCAGAACACCAATTCGCGCGCCGCCACGCAGCATAAGCTTCACGTTCTTCAGAATTGGGGTATCGCCTTGCGCCAAGTGGTATCCCGTTGTTACGTCGTCCAGGATAAGAAGTGGGTCCGGCATTGAGTCAGGCGAGGGCAGGTACAGGTCGATACCCGCTTCAGCGTGCAGCGGCGCCAGTGTCTCCATGCGTGCCAGCGCTTTAACCCGGCTTTGGGCTTGCTTGGCTTTGGTGGCTTTGGCCTTGAAGCGGTCAATAAACTGTTTCAAACGAGCGGTTTCCCGTGTTTGTCGCTCCCAGGCCAGGCGAGTTTGACGCATGCGTTCTGCACGTTGAGTCAGGAAATCTTCATAACCCCCTTTATAACGAACCAGTTTGGCATGGTCGAAATGCAGGATGCTTCGGGCCACCGCATTAAGGAACTCCGTGTCGTGCGATATGACAATGACGGTGCCCGAATAGGCTGCCAACCATTTCTCAAGCCACAGCATGGCGTCAAGGTCCAGGTGGTTGGTGGGTTCGTCCAGCAGCAATAGTTCTGACGGTGCCATAAGGGCACGGGCCAGTGCCAACCGCATTTGCCAGCCACCGGAAAACTCATTTACCGGCTTCATCCAGGTGTCGGGTGCGAAACCCAGCCCTGCCAAAAGCTGTTCCGCGCGCGAAGGCGCCGTCCAGGCGTCAGCCTCCACCAGGGCGGTTTCCAGCTCGGCAATGCGGTGGCCGTCTGAAGGGGGTGTTTGTTCGCGCTTGGCTTGCAATTGCCGCAAGCCGTAATCGCCGTCAATGACGAACTCACGGGCGGGTCGGTTGGGGTGTCGAATGTCTTGCTCTACGCTGGCAATGCGCCAAGAGGCGGGCATTTCCAGATTACCGGCATCCAGATCCAGTTCACCTTTCAGTAGCGCGAAAAGGGTCGATTTGCCCGCCCCGTTTTTACCCACAATACCCAGCCGCTCGCCGGGGTTTACAACAAAACTGGTGTCGTCCAGTAGAACCTTGGTTCCCCGGCGCAGAGTAATGCCACTTGCACGAATCACGACGCCAACTGCTCCCGAGTTAATAGCAAAATCTGGTTGTCGGCATTGGCCGTGCTAAGCCAAACGGGTTCAAGTTCGGGGAAAGCGGTAATGAAGTTTTCAAACTCATTACCTATTTCCAATACCAGCAAGCCGTTGGGTGCCATAAATTGCGGTGCGTCGTTCAAAATTCGGCGTACCAGGTCCATACCGTCATCGCCGCCGGCTAGCGCGTTGGTTGGCTCATGGCGGTATTCGGCTGGAAGCGACTCCATTGAGTGGCTGTTCACGTAAGGTGGGTTGCAAATAATCAGGTTGTATTGGCAATCGGGCAGGTTATTGAAAAGGTCGCTTTGGTGCACGTTAACGCGCCCGTCTAACCCGAAGTATTCAATATTTTGGTCGGCCACCTCCAACGCGTGTTCTGAAATATCAACAGCATCGACTTGTGCACTGGGGAAAGCCAGCGCGGCCAAAATGGCCAGGCATCCGGAGCCCGTGCATAAGTCCAGCACGAAATCTATTTCGTCGGGGTCTATCACCCACGGTTCCAGGTTGTCGGCCAGCAGTTCGGAAATGGGTGAGCGCGGCACAATGACCCGATGGTCGACAAAGAAGCGGTGCCCTTGCAACCACGCTTCGCCGGTTAGGTAGGCAGCAGGTACCCGTTCGTCTAACCGGCGCGCCACCAGCTTCAAATAGCGTTCGCGTTCTTCGGGCAAAACGCGGGCGTCTAGAAAGGGCTCTAGCGTGTCCAGTGGCAAATGCAAGGTGTGCAGTAGCAGGTAAACTGCTTCGTCCCAGGCGTTGTCGGAACCGTGCCCAAAACTAAGTTGTGCCGCATTGAACTGGGTAACGGTATAACGCAGTAAGTCGCGTACGGTAAAAAGATCAGTATGGGCAGAGGGGTGCATAACCGGCTCCTGGTTAGTTAAGCAACAGGTGTTCAAGTGTGCGCCGGTAAATGTTTTTTAACGGTTCCAGGGCGGCAAGGTCGATATGTTCGTTAATTTGGTGAATGCTGGCATTAATGGGGCCAAATTCCACTACCTGCGGACAAACTTTCGCGATAAAGCGGCCATCTGAGGTACCACCTGTGGTAGAGAGTTCTGCCGTTACGCCTGTTTCCTCTTTAATAGCGTGGCACAACGCCTGGCTAAGCGCGCCTTTTTCGGTTAGAAACGGCTCGCCGCTAAGTGTCCAGATCAGGTCGTACTCAATGCCATGATGGTCGAGTACGGCATGAACCCGCTGCTTCAACGATTCGGGCGTGCTTTCGGTTGAAAAACGGAAATTGAACATGACTTCTGCAGTACCCGGTACCACATTGGTTGCACCGGTGCCGGAATGCAAATTGGAAATCTGAAAAGTGGTGGGCGGGAAATACTCGTTGCCATCGTCCCACTTTTCCTGGGTGAGCTCGCTTAAAGCCGGGGCCAGAACGTGAATAGGGTTAATAGCCAAATGCGGGTACGCTACGTGGCCTTGTTTGCCCTTAACGGTTAAATGGCCCGATAGCGAGCCGCGACGGCCGTTCTTAACCGTGTCGCCCAGGGTTTTAGATGATGTGGGTTCGCCCACGATACAAAAATCAAATTTTTCATTACGTGCCGACAACGCCTGGCACACTTTAACGGTGCCATTAACCGACGGGCCTTCTTCGTCGGATGTAATAAGCATGGCAATGGACCCTTTGTGGTCGGGGTGCTGAGCGACGAATTCTTCGGCGGCAATGGTAAAAGCCGCAATCGAGCTTTTCATGTCGGCTGCGCCGCGGCCATACAGGAAACCGTTTTTTTCCGTGGGTTCGAAAGGGGGCGTGTCCCATTGCTCGAGCGGGCCTGTTGGAACCACGTCGGTATGGCCTGCAAACACCACACAGGGCGCTTGCGTCCCTTTGCGTAACCATAAGTTGGTGACTTCGGCAAAAGCCAGCGTTTCGCTATTGAACCCTGCCTTGGCAAGGCGTTCAGACAACAAAGGCTGACAACCCGCGTCGTCGGGTGTAACCGACGCACGGGCGATCAGTGCTTTGGTGAGATCCAGCACAGAAGACATCAGGCCC
>NZLH01000188.1 GCA_002694155.1 Pusillimonas sp.
CTGCTCAACAGTCGCCCATGCCATTGAAGTCTCCTATTATTTGTTAGAACGGTCTTTGCGAAGCATACGTACCAGCCACACGAAAAGCGTAATAGAACAGATTAAACCTGCGCCCAAAAGCGCAAGCACAATTATTTCACCGGTTGTCATTCAAGTACCCAGCCATTATTGAATGGTGCTACCAGGAAGCACCTTTTTCAGCATGCATTTTACGTATCATTGCATTGAAAAACTTGTCGGCAAAGGCGTCTTCACGAATCAACATGGCAGTAAGGTCGGCGCAACGTTGCCGCACCTCGTTGGAAAGCGTCGTTTCATCGCCTTGCATTGATGCCGCCTGACATTGAATTTCCGCAGCGCGCTGTACTGTCCAAAGCAAAAAGAACGCCGTTTCAACCGAGCGCTCGCCCACCGCCACGCCGTGATTACGCAAAACCAATATGTGTTTATCGGCCAAGCTATCCAGCATGCGCACTTTTTCTTCAGCAAATAGCGTAATACCCTCGAAGTCGTGGTAAGCCACCCGGCCAAATAACTGCGCACCATAAAAATTATTGTGATCAAACCCGGACTTTTTCTGCGCAACAGCTGAAATGGGTGTGGTATGGGTATGAATAAGACATTGAATATCTTCACGAGCGCCATGTACCGCGCTGTGCAGCGCAAACCCTGCAGGGTTTGCATCGTATTCCGAGTCCGCCACCTTATTCCCATTTAAATCTACCTTTAAAAGGTTAGCCGGCGTGACTTCACTGTAATTCAAGCCAAAAGGGTTGACCAGGTACTGATGGTCGGGCCCTGGTACGCGCAAAGAAATATGGTTGAAAATCGTTTCCGTCCAACCAAAAAAATCTACCAGCCGATAGCAATAGGCCAGCTTTTCGCGCCGCGCCCATTCTTCATCAGTGCAATCAACAGGTCGTTTTATGGTGTTCATCTTTTCGGTACCCCCTTTTCGTGGTGCTGCCCCTGAAACCTTGCCATTGAAACGATGTCGCGCGTAACCGGCATGGTCATGTTCATTAATTCGGCCAGTTCCATGAACGCATCGCCAATTGCCGCCAACTCAAGCGCAAGACCCTTATCAAAGTCCTGCAACATTGACGTTCGAACCGGCCCCATACCTGCGGCCAATTCAATAAATGTGTGCGGGTCGTATTGAATTCTCGCGCCATAGGCACTGGCGACCATTAACCCTTCATGCAAAATCTTGACTGCAATTCGTTTTAAACCGGGGTCGGTGTAAATATCTTCCAAAGTGGCACGCGCCACAACTGACAGCGGGTTAGACGTTAGGTTGGCAATCATCTTCGCCCATAATGGGTCACGAATTTGGTCAGTAATACGGGCCTCGATACCGCTTTTACCAAATAAACTTCGAATTCGCTCGAGTCGTTTGGAATAGCTGTTGTTAGGCTCGCCAAATATAAGCAAGTGCGGGGTAGATGACTTCACAACCCCCGCAGAGATCACTTCCGAAGTAATAAACACCACGCACCCAACAACGTGCTTAAGTGGCAGGTTGCGAGCCAATTCTTCATTGGGATCCAGCGCTATTACACTACGGCCCTCGAACCGCCCACCTGCACCATGAAAGTACCACCATGGCACCCCATTTACCATGGGCACCACAACGGTATCAGGCCCGATCATTGGCTGTATACCTGGCAGAATTTGTGACACAGCTTGCGCTTTTGTACAAACGAAAACAATATCCTGAACGCCAAATTCATTGGCGTTATCGCTGGCATTCACCACAACATGATGTTCGCCATCGAGATCGGTAAGCGTAATACCTGTTTTTTTTATAGAGCTTAACGTAGCGCCACGTGCAAAAACATTAACAGGTACGCCCTCCAGGGCCAGTCGTGCGGCTACCGTGCACCCAATGGCGCCAGCCCCAGCCACGCACACCTTCATGTTGCCCACTTCTGCCATCCATCTCTCCAAGCCCATTACACGATTATTGTTCTAAATTTATTTTACTCTTGAAATATTACGCCAACACCCTAACTTCGCTTAAACTTTCGACTTTAGGCGCACTATTTTGGACGCTCTTTCTGACAGTTTCTTTTGCCACCTGGAAACCCAGGGCTGGGCTTACAGCGACAATCTTATCCCGCCTACGTTGCGCTCCAAACTTCTGGAAACTGCCCATTTGCTATGGGAACGCGGACTATTTCATTCGGCCCACATAGGCCATCTGGCAACAAAAAAGGCCGACCCTGTTATACGGGGAGACCAAATATGCTGGCTTGATGCGCATACACAAGAGGCGGCAATTCAAACATTTCTGACGCTTGTTACCGAATTGCAGAACACGCTGAACACAACCTACTACTTGGGTTTACGCAGTCATGAGTTTCATTTTGCGCGATACGATGTCGGTTTCGGATATAAAAAACATCTGGATCAGCATCGCAACAACCCGCACCGAAAGATCTCGATGGTGCTGTATCTGAACGATGCCTGGAAAGAAACCGATGGCGGGGAACTGTGTTTGTACGGGCCCGAACATACGCCAATTGAACAAGCCACACAGTTAATACCTACACCAGGCCGGCTGGTTATATTTCGCAGCGACCTTATATGGCATGAAGTATTGCCGGGCAACAAGCCTCGCTGGAGCCTCACTGGCTGGTTACGCGACGACTACACCCTTTAATTGTCGCGTGCAGGGGTCGGTTACAATTCGTTTGCAACCGACCCAATGCAAAGTTATACGGTTAGGTAAGCGCGACGCACTTCGTCGTTATCGGCTAACTCTTGCATAGAGGCCTGGTATACCATCTGACCTTTTTCCAGAACATAGGCACGATCAGAAACCAGTTCAGCAAAGTGCATATTCTGCTCTGACAGCAAAATACTGACACCCCGCTCTTTGAGCTCCATAATCATTTGCACCATTTGCTCAACAATAACCGGCGCTACCCCCTCGGAAGGTTCATCGAGTAAGACAAGAAATGGATTACCCATTAGGGCCCGGGCAACGGTTAGCATCTGCTGCTCACCGCCACTCATCCGCCCCCCCGGCCGATTAGGCATTTCACCCAGGTTGGGGAAAAGCTTGAAAAGTTGTTCGTGTGTCCATTCGGGCGCAGCGGTACCATCGTCCCAAGTTCTTGGGGGCTGGCGACCTACCGACAAGTTCTCCAGGACGGTTAGGTCGGTAAAAATACGTCGGTCTTCCGGCACAAATGCCAAACCTAAACGTGCAGCATGGTAGGGCTCGGTTTTGGAAATATCGTGCCCCATAAAACTAATACTGCCACGTCGCTTGTCCAGCATCCCCATAATGGATTTCAGTGTGGTGGATTTACCTGCCCCGTTACGCCCCATTAGCGCCACCACTTCTCCCCGGTTCACATGCAAGTCCAGCTCAAAAAGAATTTGGGCGGCACCATACCAAGCTTCAAGCCGCTTGGCCTCCAATAATTTTTCTGCGCCGCTCATTCCGCAGGCTCCTTTTCAAGTGTTTTCTTTTCGAAGGTTTTACCGGTGCCAAAATACACTTCTTGCACTTTGGGGTGGTCTCGAATTTCTTCGGGTTTGCCTTCCGCAATAAGCCTGCCACGCGCCAGCACAATCATGCGATCTGCATAAGCGAAAACCACATCCATGCTGTGCTCGGTAAACAGCACTGCCATATTGCGATCAATAACCAGTTTTTTGGTTAAGGCCATAAGATCATTGCGTTCTTTTGGCGCCATTCCTGCCGTAGGTTCATCCATAAGCAGTAATTTTGGGTCGTTTGCAATAGCAATTGCTAACTCAACCCGCTTTACGTCGCCGTATGCCAACTCGCTGCACGGGCGATCGGCCTGCTCGACCATACCCACCTGCGCCAACAAATCGAGGGCTTCTTGGCGCTTATGGCCAGTTGCGCGCCGCCAAGTGGCCAACAGCAGGTT
The DNA here is from genome assembly GCA_002694155.1 of Pusillimonas sp. Lineage (GTDB taxonomy): Bacteria > Pseudomonadota > Gammaproteobacteria > Burkholderiales > Burkholderiaceae_B > Neopusillimonas. The sequence goes on from NZLH01000188.1 coordinate 3,912, forward strand.
ATCGGACGACAGCAGGGCCAACTGCACATTCTCTACCACCGTGAATGACGAAAATGTAGCGGCAATCTGGAAAGTACGCCCCACACCCATGCGCCAGATATCCCGGGGCGGCAAACCAATTAACTCTTTGCCATTAAGCTTAATGGAACCACGGTCGGCTTTAAGTTGGCCATTCACCATATTGAAGGTGGTCGACTTGCCTGCACCATTTGGGCCGATAAGTGCCAGCAGCTCGCCCGAATGCAGCTCGAAATTGACGCCATCAACGGCTTTCACCCCACCGAACGATTTACCTAAACCGGTTACAGATAACAAACTCATGATGCCCTCCCGGCTTGTACTGACCCAGCCGATTTACGACTGAAATGCTCTACCACCTGCTTAATTGTGCCGGCAATACCCAATGGGAACAGCAACACCAGAATTAAAATAATGCCACCCAACATCGCACGCCAAAAGTCGGTGTTACGCGCCACTGTGTCGTGCAACCAGGTAAACGAAACCGCCCCAACAATTGGCCCCATTAAGTTCTGCATACCGCCCAACAACACCATGACCAACCCATCGATAGAGCGATTAACATACAGCGTTTCGGGCGCAATACTGCCTTTCGAGAAAGCGAACAACGAGCCCGCCAGGCCGGCCACAACGCCACCGTACACAAACCCATACCAATGGATACGCTTCACATTGATGCCAATTGCGTCGGCGCGAAGGGGTGAGTCGCGCCCGGCCCGCATGGCGTAACCAAATGGCGAGAACAACACACGGCGCAACCACAAAATGCCTATCAAAGTAAGGCCAAGCGTTAAGTAGTAATAAGTCGTTTTATCAGACAACCATTTCGACGGCCATACACCGGTTAAGCCATTACTACCGCCGGTAAAGTCGTCCCACTGAAACACAACCGCCCACACAATTTGGGCAACCGCCAGCGTAAGCATGGCCAAATAAACACCACTTAAACGAACCGCGAACCAGCCGAAGATAATGGCGCCAATACCCGCGACAACTGGCCCCAGAATCAGTGCCAGCTCCATCGGCACACCCAGTGCTTTAACCAGCAATGCCGCACCATACGCCCCCAAACCGAAATA
>NZLH01000189.1 GCA_002694155.1 Pusillimonas sp.
AGCGTGGCGCTGTTAACCGAGCGCGATGGGCGTGTGCGCGTTGAAACCGCCAGTCACGAGGCGCAAGGCCACGCCGAACAGGTTTTACCCCTGGCGCAAAGGTTGCTTGATAAAACAGGGTTATCGCGCCGCGACCTGGATGCGGTGGTGTTCGGGCAAGGGCCGGGTGGGTTTACCGGGTTGCGGGTAGCATGTGGTGTAGCGCAGGGCATGGCTTATGCATTGGGCGTGCCTGTTGTGCCGGTACCGACACTGCAGGCGATTGCCGCTGCTTCAGGCTCGGTTCGGTCTCCGTCTGTATGCCGAGTTGTGGTTCAAGACGCCAGAATGAACGAGCTGTATGTTGCAGCATATTATCTTGCTTCGGGCATTGATGAAAAAGCGGCTAGGTGGGAAGAGATTCAACCGTGTGTTTTGGTTGCGGTTGAAGATTTCCCCTACTGGTTGGACCAGCAGGCGCGTAGTTGGCTGTTGCCCGATGCACCTGGTTATGTAGAGCTTGCTGGCGATGGGGTTCATGCTTATCCGGCTTTGCAATCTGTCGTTTCGGTTGTGCTTAACGCAACGACGTATGCTGTGCGGCACCTTGCGCCAGCTTGTCTTGATGCAGGTGCCGTCGCGTTGCAGGGGTTGCAGTTATATAAAGTGAAACGGGTGGTGTCGGCTTCCGAGGCGGCGCCTTTATATGTAAGAGATAAGGTCGCGTTTACAACCAAAGAGCGCGATAGCGGGCTTGGCGGCAACCCGCGCGTAACGGGTAAGTTGCGCATCGAGCCAATGCTTGAGGCGCATTTGAACGATGTAGTAGATATTGAGGCGCAGGTCCAGTCTTTCCCCTGGACCAGAGGTAATTTTGCCGATGCGTTACAGGCGGGTTATGGTGCCTGGGTGGTGCTACAAGACAACAAGGTAATTGGTTTCAGTGTTGCCATGTTTGCTCCCGATGTGGCGCATTTGTTGGTTATTGCCGTTGCTCCTGGGTTTCAACGGGCCGGCGTGGGCTATGCATTGTTGCGTTACGCCGAACAGGAAACACGCAGTAAGGGGTTGGGCGCTATCATTCTCGAGGTGCGTCCGTCTAACGAGAAAGCATTGCATTTTTATCGAAATCGCGGGTTTCGGCTGTTAAGTACCAGAAAAGGATATTATCCGGCTGCCAATGCGCAGCGCGAAGACGCACTGGTTTTGCAGAAGGATTTAGGCGTGGGTGAGCATAATGACAGTGCATGAGCAGTTTAATACCTTAACGCCAATACAAATGGCGTGGTTGCAAGAGCTAGGAATTGACCGCCGACTGCTTCAGACCAGTTTTAACGCTTCTGACGAAAGTGCCTCTCGCGCGGATTCTGCCGAGTCAAAAGTCACAAAGTATCCGACACCCGTTCGAAACGTCGACGAACAGGTTGCGCGACGGTCGGCTGTCATGCCGGCGGCACCTGCAGACGTCAAGCCCGTGCAGTTATCCCCCGACTTGGCCGGGTTGCAAGCCGACGCGGCCGCCTGCACACGTTGCGAATTGCATGCCGGACGACATCAGGCTGTATTTGGTAGCGGCCATATTGAAGCGCCCGATTGGATGGTTATTGGCGAGGCGCCGGGCGATCAAGACGATCAATTGGGTTTGCCTTTCCAGGGCCCGGCAGGCCAATTGTTGCAGGCAGTTTTTGACGCCTCAGGGCTCAGTTCAGAATCCAGTTTCTACTATACAAACGCAGTGAAGTGTCGCCCCAGAGGAGGGCGCGTGCCCCGTAAAGAGGAAATGGATGCCTGCTTGCCATTTTTGCATGCGCAAATCAACCAAGTTCGGCCTCGTGCGATTTTGGTGTTGGGTTGGCTGGCCGCGCAGGCGTTATTGCAACAGAAGGGCAGCATCGAGCAGTTGCGTGAGCGCACTCACGTTTATGCTGCCTCGTACGGTCAGGTTCCCGTAATCGTGACGTATCATCCGGCAGCGTTGTTGCTGCGAGGCAGGCACAAAGCGCAGGTTTGGCGCGATATGCACTTGGCCCGTTCGCTGAAGAGCAACGGACAGGAAAGTTAAGTCAGCGGTTAGAGGGCCATGAGTTAATGTAAGGCCCGGCCATGCCCGTGTTGCCCAATTTGGTCTTTCAATGATGGGTCGCGTTTCTGGTTAAGGAAGTGCCAGCGCGCAAACACAATCATTAGCAGGGCAACCAGCAACCCAAAGATAACAATAATGATATTAATAGGCAGGTTAAGCCATAAAAGTAAACTGTAGATACCCAGCATCAGCAAAATATTCAGCTGCTCGTTGAAGTTTTGTACCGCAATGGAATGGCCTGCCGAAAGTAAAACGTGACCACGGTGTTGCAGCATCGCGTTCATAGGCACAACAAAGAAGCCGGATAATGCACCAATTACGATAAGTAGTGTGTATACCGCCCATGGGGAATAAACGATGGGCATTAGCAGCACAACAAACCCCATTACAACGCCCAGTGGCAAGACCGAAAACGCTTTCTTAAGCGGAACGCGCCCGGCAAAGACGGCCCCTATTACGGTGCCAACAGCGGCAACCCCCATAAGTATCGAAGCCTGATCCAGCCGGTAGCCCAAATGCTGCGCACCCCACTCAATAAGAATTAGCTGCAGTGTTGCGCCGGCGCCCCAGAATAATGTGGTTACCGCTAACGATATTTGCCCTAGTTTGTCGCCCCACAGCGTTTTAACGTAATAACTGAATTCGCGCACAAGTTTGAGGGGGTGCGTTTGTTGTTTGGGGTAACTAATATTGGTGTTTGGTATTAAAAGATTGCAGGCAGCTGCCATGAAATAAACAAGACCAATTACAAAAATGGCTGCTTCACCCCGGCTTTCGACCACGCTGCCAATAACGGGGTTCGCCAACAAAACAGCTGAAACATTTGGGTTAATAAGGATGCCGCCCAGAACCGTGCCGAAAATAATGCTAAGTACTGTAAGGCCCTCGATCCAGCTATTACCTTTAACCAGTTGGTCGGGGGGAAGCATTTCAGTAACAATGCCGTATTTTGCCGGTGAATAAGCGGCTGCGCCCACGCCAACCAGCGTGTAAGCGCAGAAAATAAGGGCAAGCTGGCCGCCAACTTCAAAACCGAAGCTTTGATAGCTGAACATAATGATGCAGCCTGTAACCTTTACGGCATTGGTGGCAAACATGACTTTCCCTTTCGGGAACGAATCGGCGAAGGCGCCTACAAAAGCAGCCAACACAACGTAAGAAAGTGCGAACCACCACTTCATCATCGGGGCCATCCAGTCGGGGCCCTGAAGATCCACAATAATTGCAATGGCGGCAATGAGTAACGCGTTATCAGCCAGCGACGAGAGCGCCTGGGCCGCCATGACCAGATAAAAACCTTTTTTCAATCTAAACGCCCCAGTTGCGGGTTTCGGTGCCCGGTTAGCCGGAAACCATGCTTGGTGTGTATTTTAAGGAACTTTTAAGCTATGTGAGAAAGTTTGGATACAGAGTATAGCGCCCCGACTGGTGCGCTTTGTCCTGGGGTATCATACAAACGATAAAATTCACCCTTTTCGTAATCGCTTTGAAGACTTTTGCACTGTGCGTCTAACTCAAATCAAGCTCGCTGGATTCAAGTCGTTTGTTGAGCCAACAGTTATTCCTACGCCCAGCCAATTAGTTGGGGTCGTGGGTCCGAACGGGTGCGGCAAGTCTAATATCATTGACGCGGTGCGATGGGTGCTGGGTGAAACCCGTGCTTCGGAATTGCGCGGTGAATCTATGCAAGACGTCATCTTCAATGGATCAGGGCAGCGCAAAGCATCGGCCCGGGCATCGGTTGAATTGGTTTTCGACAATAGTGATGGGCGGGCTTCGGGGCAGTGGGGTACGTATTCGGAAATTGCGGTTCGACGCGTGCTCACACGCGATGGCACCAGCAGCTACTACATTAATAACCAACAAGTTCGTCGTCGCGATATTCACGATATTTTTCTGGGCACCGGTTTAGGTACACGCGGTTACGCCATTATCGGCCAGGGCATGATTAACCGGCTCATCGAGGCGCGCCCGGAAGAACTGCGTGTTTATTTGGAAGAAGCGGCGGGCGTCTCGCGTTACAAAGAGCGTCGACGCGAAACAGAGAATCGTCTGGCCGATACGCGCGAAAACTTAAGCCGGGTTGAGGATATTTTGCGCGAGCTTGATTCGCAACTCGAGAAACTTGAGGCACAGGCCGAAGTGGCTGCACGTTATCGCAGTTTGCAGGAAGAGGGTGAGAAAAAACAGCATGTCTTGTGGCTGTTGCGCGAGGAGGGTGCCCGTAGCGATCAAAAAACGCGTTTCAGCGCGATCGAGAAAGCGCAAACCGAACTCGAGGCCGCAGCAGCAGGGCTAAGAAAGATCGAGTCCGAGCTTGAGTCGCGCAGGCAGGCTCACTATGCGGCCAGTGATCGTGTTCACGCGGCGCAAGGCAAACTTTACGAGGCTGGCGCACATGTCAGTCGCCTGGAAGCTGAGATTCGGCATGTGGTCGATTCACGTGCGAGGGTGCAGGCGCGTAGAACGCATTTAGAGACGCAGCAGCAAGAGTGGCAGGCGCAGCAAACGCATTGCGAAGAGCAAATAGCTACGTCGCAGGTAGCGCTTGAGGAAGCGGCGGCACAAACGGAAGAGCTTAGGGCACAAGTTGAGGAGGCAGGTGCAGCTTTGCCTGGAATTGAAGACAGGGTGCGGTCGGCTAGCGCCGCCCGCGACGATATGCGCTCGGTTCTGTCGCGTATAGAACAGGACCTGGCTTTGGCTGCCCAATCGCAGCGTGATGCCGATCGGCAGATTGAGGCGTTGGTGGTGCGTCGTGAACGCCTGGAGGCAACATTGCGTTCGCTTGATGCGCCAGACCCCGACCGTATCGCCCAACTGGCCGGCGATATGGATATGTTATCTGGGCAGCAAGAAGAGGCGCAGGCGCGGTTGCTGGAGCTGGAAGAACGTTTGCCCGAGCTTGATGAACGCCGACGTGAGGCGCAGCGCAACGCTCAAGAGGAAGCCGCTGCATCGGCGCGCTTAGAGGCGCGTTTAACAGCCCTGGAAAAATTGCAGCAAGATGTCCAAACACAAGGCAAGTTGCAGCCCTGGTTAGAAAAACACGAGTTGGCAGGCATGTCTCGCCTTTGGCAAAGCTTAAGCATTGAGTCGGGTTGGGAGCCGGCACTGGAAGCCGCATTAGGCGAGGTAATGGGCGCGCTGGAAATGCGCGAGCTTGAACGGGCGCAGGCGTTTGTTAACGATCCCCCGCCTTCTAAATTAGCGTTTTATCAACGACCCGTGGCGGGGAAGTTGCAGGAATCCGCAGCGTCTTTACGCACTTTATCAAGCTTGTTAAAGGTTAATGATGCCGATTTACGTACGTTGTTGGCGCATTGGCTAGCAGATGTTTATGCGGCTGACTCAATCGAGCAGGCCCTGCAATTGCGGGGCGATCTGCCCGATGGTCGCGGTTGTTTTGTTGTGCCGTCGGGGCACGTTATAGACGCTTACAGTATTCGCTATTATGCGCCCGATACCGATCAGGCGGGCATGCTTGCGCGGCAAAAGGAAATAGCGAATCTGCAAAAAGAGATCAAGGCGCGTCAGTTAATGGCCGATCAAGCCATTGCAGCGGTGGCGCGAGCCGAGGCGGCTTGGAATGAGGCTGGTCAGGCGCTGCCGCCGGCACGCACTCGCATGGCCGAAATGACGCGTCGTTTACACGATATTCAACTCGAACATTCCCGACTGGTGCAGCTTGCCGAACAGTCAGGGCAACGTGCTACTCAAATCCGCGATGAATTGAACGAGATTGCGATTCAAACGGAAACCTTGAATGGGGTTCGTGAAGAGGCGGAAATGCGTTTTCAGTTTTTAGACGAATCGCTGGCAGCGCATCAGGAGCAGTTTGAAGAGGCACAGATGTCGGGTGAGGCCCTTGCCAATGAAGCAGAGCAAGCGCGTCAGCGGTTGCGCGAACTCGAACGTCGTGTACAAGAGTCGGAATTTGCCGAACGGACTATGCACACCCGCATCGATGATTTGCGCCGTAACTATAGTTTGGCGCGCGAGCAAGGACAAAAGGCGATAAATGAGTTGGCTTCATTGCAAAGTGAGCTAACTGAGCTTGATGCCTCGGCAGCGCAGGCGGGGTTGCAAGACGCCTTGGAAGAGCGTGCCGCCTGCGAGGA
>NZLH01000190.1 GCA_002694155.1 Pusillimonas sp.
AGTGAAAGCCGCAAAATCATGGCTCGGGTATATGACCAGTTCCCTCAGTTGCAAGTGCGCAGTCAGCAAATGGGCACATCTTTATCGGGGGGGGAGCAGCAAATGCTGGCCATTGCTAGGGTCTTGGTTGGAGCGCCGCGACTTTTATTGATCGATGAGCCCACAGAAGGTTTGGCTCCCATTATTGTGGATGAAATCTTTGCCATTATTGAGCGCCTCAAAGCTGATGGTATGCCTATTTTGCTCGTTGAGCAGAATGTCCATCGGGCCCTGACGGTGGCAACCAGATTTTATGCGCTTGAACGCGGTCAGGTTGTTATGCATGGTAATGCTGGTTCAGTCCAGGACCGGGAGGCGCTGGATAAAATTATCGTTGTTTAACTGCTGCCTAATTTTAATTATTTAACTTTTTGATTGCCTGTGTTGGCGATCTGCTGGTTTATTACGTTATCAAAGGAATGCAAAGTGGAAAACTTGATCCACCCAGCCCATATGCTCTTGTCCGAGTTAGATGGGTTTTCTGTCGAAATTGATGTCTCGAGAGAGCGAGCCGACATTGTTCTTAATCGTCCACCCTTTAATGTTATCTCGATGGAACAGCGCGATCAATTGCGTTTGGTTTTCGAGTCATTGGACCACAATTCAGATGTGCGAGTGATAGTGCTTAGAGCTGAGGGTGAGCATTTTTCAAGTGGTGGTGACATTAAGGGTTTTCTTGAAGCCTCTCCCGAGCATGTATCGCAATTGGCCTGGAATGTTGCTGCGCCGGCTCGTTGCTCTAAGCCAGTTATTGTTGCTAACCGAGGTTATTGCTTTGGAGTAGGATTTGAAATTTCCCTGGCTTGTGATTTTCGTATTGCTTCCGACACTGTACAGTATGCCTTGCCAGAACAGAAATTAGGTCAGATTCCAGGCTCTGGCGGGTCGGCGCGATTGCAAAAAATGGTGGGGATTACACGCACGAAAGACGTGGTGATGCGATCGCGTCGTATATCCGGAGCACAGGCTTATGATTGGGGTGTAGTGACTGAGTGCGTCAGCGACGACGAGCTTGAAAAGGCCACAGATGCCTTAGTCGATGAGTTGCGTAAGTTTTCACCCCTGGCTCAGCGGACGGCAAAAAAGTTGCTGAATGAAACCGAGGATGCCTCGTTAACGACCGCGATAGACCTCGAAGGGCATTGCTATAGTCGCTTACGTTCTTCCAACGATTTTCGTGAAGGGGTCGAGGCGTTTCATAGTAAGCGGTCCGCGAAGTTTAACGGTACTTGAACGAAAGCCAGGATGCGGCTCGAGCGGCGTTTTATCGTTTTCTGAGCGTAATTTCCTATAATAACGACATAATGTCGTCGGCAATTTCCTGAGGGCTGGCGTCGGGACGAATTAACACGCGGGCATTACCTTCTTTGTCGAATAAATAAAAGGAAGCACTGTGGTCCATGCTGTAGTCGCCGTTGTCTTGTTCTACCTTCCCGTAGAAGGCACGAAATGACCCCGCAGTTTGCTTCAGTTGTTCTGCCGAGCCAGTAAGGCCGATGAAGTCGGGGTGAAAGGCTTTGACGTACTGTGCCAGCCGTTCGGGCGTGTCGCGTTCAGGGTCGACGCTAACCATGGCCACCTGAACGTCTTTTGACTGATCACCCAGCACTTGCATGGTTTGCGCCAGTTGCGCCATAGCAGTAGGGCAGACGTCGGGGCAGTGGGTAAAACCAAAGAACACCAGTAAGGCTTTGCCGTTGAAGTCGGCCAGTGTGCGGGTTTGGCCTGTGTGGTCTGTCATGCTTAGGTCGGCGCCTAGGCCGCTACCACTGATGTCCGACCCGTGAAATGATGTGGCGGTATTTTGTTCGCCGCACGCGGCCAGGGCCAATACAACACTGCCAGCGACACAGGCTTTAAGAAAGCGGCGTTTTGATAATTGAAGCAACATAAGTGGTGAATGGCACGCCGCACGCAGCATGCCTTTTCTTAATTAAATAAGCAAGACCCAGTGGTCTATAAGCAGCGCCAGGAACAATAGCGACAAATAGAGAATGGAAAAACGGAAGAGCTTGCGCGCCAGGGCGTCGGAATAGTCTTTATAAAGTTTCCAGGCGTACCAAACAAAAAGCCCACTTAGTACAACCGCACAGGCAAGATACAGCAGGCCGCTCATGCGGACCATGAACGGCAGTAACGTAGCGGCAAACAGCACCAAGCTGTATAGAAAAATATGCAAGCGCGTAAATTGCTGGCCATGCGTAACCGGCAGCATGGGCAGGCCCGATTGTGCGTAATCGGTATTGCGGTACAAGGCCAGTGCCCAGAAATGGGGTGGCGTCCAGATAAAGATAATAAGTACCAGAATCCAGGCTTCGGCCGGTACGGAGTTGGCTACAGCCGCCCAGCCCAAGGCGGGTGGCATAGCGCCAGAAAGCCCGCCTATAACGATATTTTGCGGCGTAAGTGGCTTAAGAATAATGGTGTAAATAATGGCATACCCCACAAATGTGGCGAAGGTAAGCCACATGGTTAAGGGGTTAACCCAGTGATACAGCACTAGCATGCCGGCCCCACCCAACAGGCCCGAAAGCAATAAAACCTGGGTGTTAGTAATGGTGCCCTGTGCAGTTGCGCGCCGCGCGGTGCGCAACATTTTGGCGTCAACTTCCTGTTCAATAAGGCAGTTAATGGCAAACGCCGCAGCTGCCAGCAACCAGATGCCCACGATACCCGCTACAACCGGTTGCCAGGGGGGCAAGCCGGGGCTGGCCAGGAACATGCCAATAATTGCGCAGAACACCGCGAGTTGGGTGACGCGTGGTTTCGTAAGCACCCAATACTGGCGCCACAGGTTTGAGGAGTGAATTGATGCGGTACTCATACCTGTATTGTAGTCGGTCGTGCGCTGGCAATGCGCACCAGCAAGGTTGTACTCATTAAAACCAGCCCGGCAGCCCCGCCGTTATGCAACACGGCAATAAGCAACGGCCATTCGAAGAAGATAGTGGTTAAGCCGGTAAAGAGTTGCGCACACAGCAACGCCAGAACCCAGGTGGCGGGGTTGCGCAGGCCGGGTTCGGCGCGCATTTGCCAGGCCAGCGTGCCCATATAGGCAAATACCACCCAGGCAAAGTTACGGTGAATCCAATGAATACCTACCAGGGCCTGCTGAGAGATCATTTCGCCAGTAGGCAGTTCGCCCAGGCCGCGAATAAGCGAGAAGCCGTTTTGTAAATCCATTGCAGGCATCCATTGGCCATTGCAGGTGGGGAAATCCATGCAGGCCAATGCTGCGTAGTTCGTACTAACCCAGCCGCCCAGGGCAATTTGAATGAATAGTAAAACAAACCCCGCAACCATCCAGGGTAGCCATCGCAGGGCCGCAACCGATACACGTTCATGCTGCTTCTCTCGTGCTGCGAGCCAGGTCATCATGGCCAATAAAATCATGCCGCCCAGCAAGTGTGCCGTTACGATAATGGGCATGAGCTTTAGCGTTACCGTCCACGCTCCGAAGGCGCCTTGAAGGCATACTGCAATTAGCGTGGCAATCGCTAGTTTTGGGGTGTGGCCCAGCGTTTTGCGGTGACGCCACGCCATAATGACGATGAAAATAATAAGCAGGCCAAGGAAGGCGCCTACATAGCGATGAATCATTTCGATCCAGGCCTTGGGGAAACTGACCGGGCCAAATGGCATTGCTTCGTAGGCCTGGCGAATGTGGTCGGCCGCGCCAATGGGGGAAATTTTGCCGTAGCAACCGGGCCAGTCGGGGCAGCCCAGGCCAGAGTCAGTTAAACGCACGAAGGCGCCGAACATAATAAGGTCGAGCGTTAAGAACCAGGTAAAAAACACCAGTTTGCGGTAACGCGTTCTTATGCGATCCAACATAGCCTTAAGCCCTACCCAATTCGGGAGTTATACAGCAGCTTGCTGATGTCTTTGCGTACTTTCGGGCCGCGCTCTTCGGGCGGTGCGTCGTCGGGTGGAAACTCAAGCATTAAGTTTCCCAGTGGGTCGATAACCCACATGGGCTGGGTTAAGGCTTGGGCCGTATTGCCTGCTGTTGCGTTGTCAATTGTATTGGTGGTCAGGAACTGGCTAAGTTGTTCGGGTTGGGCGCGCAGCATAATGGTTGAGCCGTATGCATTCATGACTTCATTGGGTACTGGCGCATCGTCGGTGATGACCCATACACGTACAACACGATCGACATTTTTACCCTGGCTGGCGTGCGAGTTGCGCAGAATAAACAGCTTTTCCACACAAGACTCTGGGCAGGCGCCTTGGTCGACCGTAAGTAAAACCCATTGTCCCTGAAGACTTTGCAGGTTGAATGGTTCACCATCTAAGGTAGTAAGGTTCAATTCGCTGGCGGGTGGCGTGGGGCGTTGCGGTTGAACCAGCTGGCCGTAATTGGTGGCTTCGTCGGGGCGCAGGCCCAGCCCGGGTACGTAATAGGCCAGCAGTGCGGCCACAACCGGCGCCAGGCAAAGCACAATAATCCATACAAGCGGCTGAATCGAACGCGGTTTCTGCGGGTTCGGGGATGAAGAAGAGGTGTTGCTGACCACAGTTATTCCTTGAAGTGGAGAGATGACGCAAAGTTGCGCCTGCGTTGCCATGCTTTCCATGCCACAACCAGCCAGGCGCCGGCTGCAATAAGCGCAAAAATAAACCATTGCAGCGCATAGCCACGATTTTTGTCGGCATCGGTTTGGGGTGCGGCCCAGTCTTGTACAAGCGGCATGCCATTTGGGAGCCGGTCGACCGAGGTTTGTTGCATAACAACAGGTAGCAATTTTAGCCCGGTTGCGGCTTGCGCGTCTTGGATGCTTAGGTTTTGCAGCTCGGGAGGGGGGTGTTGGCCTTGCCAGCCTGCTTGCTTAATTGGCGATGACACATTAGCCGAGCCAAACGACCACAACTCGAACAAGCGTGGAATATGGCTAAGCAAATTGCCTTCAATTGCTTGCGTTCCTGTGTCTGCGTTCAGTTCTGGCAATGTTTGCCCGGCGCCGATAGGGCGCGCAACCCAGCCACGCAGCACCAGTACGGCTTGATTCGAATGTAATGCAAAAGGGGTTACCACCCAATACCCTGGCCGCCCTGCATGGTTTCGGTTGGCCATTAGTACCGTAAATTCATTAAGCCAATGGCCAGAGGCATGAACCCGGCGCCAAGGGGTGAGATTAGCGATGTGGGTTTGGGCTGTTAGTGCCAAAGGCGATAACTCGCGACCCGCATTTATTTGTTCAAGAATGGCCTCGCGCTGGGCGGCGCGGCTAAGTTGCCATTGGCCTAGAGAAAAGCACACCGCGGCAACAATTGCCAGGGTAATGAGTGCCAGAAGGGAGCGTAAAGAAATTTTTGCTTGCGTCATGTCTGCGATAATTATAGTTTCTCGGGAGAGCTGATCATGCGCATTATTGTGATTCTGGCGTTTCTGGGTATTTTGGCTAGCCTGGCGTCGGCGTTTGTTTACTTAATGCGTGACAAGGGTGGCTCGAATCGAACTGTAAACGCCTTAACTGTCAGAATTGGCCTTTCAATTCTGTTGTTTTTGTTTGTTTTGCTGGCGCATCACCAGGGTTGGATTGAAAGCACCGGCATTACGTTTCGCCCTGTAGAGTGATTTACCATGTAAAAAAAGCCGGTCAGGATGACCGGCTTTAGCAGGCCCAGCACAAGGCCGGGCCCTTGGGCAAATTTGGGTAGCGCTTAGAACCAGTATACAAACAGGTACAAGCCCAGCCATACCACGTCAACAAAGTGCCAGTACCATGCAGCGCCTTCAAAGCCAAAATGATGGTTGGCTGTGAAGTGGCCTTTAAGTAAACGGAACAGAATGACCGTAAGCATGGTGGCACCCAGGATTACGTGGAAGCCATGAAAGCCGGTAAGCATGTAGAACAATGAACCATAGGCACCCGAGTCGAAGCGCAGGTTCAAGTCGGCATAGGCATGCATGTATTCGTAAGCCTGAACACCCACGAAGATAAAGCCCAGAATAATGGTGGCTGCTAACCAGAACGCGGTTTTACCACGGTGGTTTTCACGCAGTGCGTGGTGCGAGATGGTAAGTGTCAAACCCGAGGTAAGCAGCAATGCCGTGTTAATGGTGGGCAGCCAGAAGGGCCCCACGGTTTGGAATGCCTCAACCACACCTGCAGGCCCCAGGTTTGGCCACGTGCCAGTGAAGTTAGGCCACAACAGGTTGCGGTGGTCGATGTCGGATAACCAGGGCGTGGTGACTTCGCGCACATACCAAAGCGAGCCAAAGAAGGCCGCGAAGAACATGACTTCCGAGAAAATGAACCAGGCCATGCTCCAGCGATAGGAAACATCGACCCGGGCACTGTTCATGCCGGTTTCAGATTCGCGAATGGCGTCGCCAAACCAACCCCACAAAACGAAAAACAGAAACAGCAAACCTGCGGCAACCAGCCAGGGGCCGGCGGCCATGCTGTTGACCCAAAGGGCAGCGCCCAGCAAAACAAATAACAAAGCAATACTGGCGCGTACCGGATGCACGGAGTCGGCGGGCACGTAGTAGTAAGGTGCCTGATTGCCGTTGGCCGAGTGACCTGCACTCATGGTGTTCTCCTACGAATTATTTAAATTTTACAAATACATTAAACCGCTTGGGCAACGAACCACTGTGCCACTAACACCAGCCCTACCACAAAGATAACGGTGGCGATAACGGCAACAATAATTAAGTGAACAGGGTTCAGGCGTTCAATGTCCTCGTTGTAGCCTTTGCCTTTGCGAACCCCTAAAAACCCCCAAAAAACTGCTTTCAGTGTTTGGAAGAAATTGAGTTTTCGCTTTGACAGTTCCTTTATATCGTTGCTCATACTTTAGCCGATACCGCCGCGGTAGAACACCCAGCCCATAATGGCGAATACGATGACTGCCAGGATTAAACCGGTGATGCGATTGCGGCGGCGTTGTTCGGGTGTCATAAACCTTATTTCACTTCAGGTGGTGTTTCAAATGTATGGAACGGTGCAGGCGAGGGAACCGTCCATTCAAGACCTTCAGCGCCCTCCCATGGCTTGGCTGGGGCGGGTTCGCCACGGCCTGAATAAGCCTTCAGCACAACATAGATGAAGATGAGCTGCGACAGACCGAACCAGAAAGCACCAATGGTGGCGATTTGGTGGAAATCGGTAAACTGCGCTGCGTAGTCGGCGTAGCGACGCGGCATGCCCGCCAACCCCAGGAAGTGCATGGGGAAGAAGGTGATGTTAAAGGAAATCATGGTTGACCAGAAGTGCCACTTGGCCAGGCGCTCGTCGTACATGCGGCCTGTCCATTTGGGTAGCCAGTAGTAGGCGCCACCAAACAAGGCAAACAGCGAACCGGCTACCAGCACGTAGTGGAAGTGAGCAACCACGTAGTAGGTGTCGTGTACCGCGATGTCGATTGGCGCAACAGCCAGAATAAGGCCGGTAAAGCCACCAATGGTGAACACGAAGATAAAGCCGATCGAGAACAGCATGGGTGTTTCGAACGTCATGGAACCGCGCCACATGGTGGCCACCCAGTTGAACACCTTCACCCCGGTGGGCACCGAGATCAGCATGGTCATGTACATGAAGA
>NZLH01000191.1 GCA_002694155.1 Pusillimonas sp.
AGGATCTGACGAGGCCAGACGCCCGGTAATAACTGCTGCCTGCGAATATCGCGTATGTACCCTGCCCGTTTCGGGATTAATCATTTTGGGTAATTTGTCGGTATAGGTGGATTTCAGTTTGGCCAGCCCGCGGTAATCCAGAATAACCTGCGGCAGTGGGTAGTCCTGCGCCAACCGGGTTAAAACTTCTTCGTCTGTCGACGGCGCCCCACTGGCCGTTTTACGCACCACAGGTAGTTTCATAGTGGTGAACAGAATTTCACCCAACTGTTTTGGCGAGTTCAAATTGAACGGCTGCCCCGCCAGTTCATGCGCCTTGGCCTCGAACTCGCCCATTAACTTGCCAATCTCACCGCTTTGCTGCGCTAGCAACTTAGCATCAATGAGTACACCGTTACGTTCGATGGTGGTTAGTACCGCTGATGCTTCGACTTCTAGTGCGTATATCCGCTCTAGCTTGGAAGATTCTTTTATCTTAGGTAACAGCACCTCGTGAAGCTGCCAGGTGAAGTCGGCATCTTCAGCGCCGTAAAAGGCGGCTTTTTCGACTTCCACCTGTTCAAAACCAATTTGCTTGGCACCTTTCCCGCACAAATCTTCGTAACTAATGCCCTTGCGCCCCAGCCAGCGCTCAGCCAATTCCTGCATGTTGACTCGACGATGAGACTCAAGCACATAAGCTTGGAGCATGCTGTCGTGGGCAATACCGGCCAGCTTGATACCTTCATTCATAAACACATGAGCGTCGTACTTTGCATTGTGCAAAAGCTTGGGCGCTTTGTCGTCCTCTAGCCAGGGCCGCAAGCGCGCCATTACGTCGTCGAAGGGTAACTGTTCGACCTGATCGGGCCCGCAATGGCGCAGCGGAATGTAACACGCCTTGCCCGCCGAAACCGAAAACGACATCCCCACCAACCGGGCGGCCATGGGGTCGAGCGACGTCGTTTCCGTATCCAACGCTACTAACGGCGCAGACTCAATTCGCTGCAACCAAGCGTCAAAACCCTTCCAGTCAAGAATCGTATCGTATTCAACGTTATCTGGCGCCGCAGGCGGGTCGGCCGCCACCCGGCTATCCTGGCTGGGAACGCGGTTATCATCGCCTGTCAGCTCGCGTAACCAGGTTCTGAAGCCAAACTCGTCGTACAACTGCATCAGTTTTTCGTTGTCGGGCTCTTTTGGAACCAGGTCGGAAAAGTCTTCTGCCAGAAACGGAATATCGCAATCGACTTTTACCGTTAACAGCTGCCGCGTCATTTCGAAATTGGGAATCGCGTCGCGCAGATTTTTGCCGGCCACGCCTTTTATTTCATCGGCATGCGTTACTATTTCATCAATAGAACCATATTGGTTAAGCCATTTTGCTGCCGTTTTGGGCCCCACTTTTTCCACACCGGGAATGTTGTCGACGGCATCGCCAGTTAGCATCAGGTATTCAACAATTTGGTCGGGGCGCACACCAAATTTGTCGATTACGCCCTGCACGTCTTGTTTGCCGCCGTTCATGGTGTTAACCAGTTCTACGTGGTCGTTCACCAACTGTGCCAAATCTTTGTCGCCAGTGGAAACTACAGTGAAAACGCCTTTTTCGGTCGCACGACGCGCCAGCGTACCAATAATGTCGTCGGCCTCAACGCCCGATACGGTTAAAACGTGCCAGCCCATGGCTTTTACTGCTTCGTGAATCGGTTCAATCTGTAAAGCCAAGTCTTCAGGCATAGATGGCCGATGCCCTTTATACTCAGGGTAAATTTCGTCGCGAAATGTACTGCCTTTGGCATCAAAAATACAGGCAGCGTAATCTGCCTTGTAATCCTGAGACAGCCTCCGTAACATTGATATGACACCATACAAGGCTCCGGTTGGCTGACCCTTGGCGTTTCTAAGGTCAGGCAGCGCGTGAAACGCCCGGTACAGATAACTGGAACCATCAACAAGTAACAAGGTTTTTTTCATGAGTCGTAATAAAGTCGTACGTACGCCGGTTAACCGGCAGATCCCCGTGATTATGTCAGAGATGCAGACCGCTGCCGACACGCTTCAGGAAATTGGCTGGGGCGTAAGCGTTTTTGGCAGTGCCCGTATTAAACCAGACTCGCCATACTACGCTATGGGTGAGGCATTAGGTAAAAAACTGGCTCAAGCCGGCTTACCCGTTATAGCAGGCGGCGGCCCTGGCATTATGGAAGCCGCAAATAAAGGGGCTTACACATCGGGCGGGCAAAGTATCGGCCTGAATATTAAACTGCCGAAAGAAACAAAGAATAATGAATATCAAACGCATAGTCTGCATTTTGAGTATTTTTATTCGCGTAAAGCAACCTTTTTTATGCATAGCGCGGCGTTTATTGCTCTGCCCGGTGGTTTTGGCACGCTCGACGAATTATTCGAAGTGCTTACCCTAATTCAAACCGGCAAGATTCCGCATGCGCCTATTATCTTAATGGGTAGCGATTATTGGTCGGGCTTGCTGAAATGGATTGCCAACGAACTCGAACCACGTCAGTTAATTGGTCCGAACGATCTGCAACTCATGACCATGACAGACGATATCGACGAGGCCATGCACTTAATTCAAACATTCCTGCAAAACCAGGCCGACCAATTAGGCTATGCGGCAGTTATTCCCGAATAAGCAGTCAATTAGACAATTGGTGCAAAAAACGCACCTATCCTTCAAAGTTTACAAACGCCGAACTCATAAAAAACACCCCAAATCCTGGGTAATTATCCAGGGTTTGGGGTGTTTTTACGTGTTGTTATGGCTAATTCCAAGTGCCACAACTAACGTAAGTTAGTTAGTAACAGTCTCGCGCGCCATACGACGACGCTCGTGCTCTTGCAGATACCGCTTGCGCAAACGAATCGACTTGGGCGTCACCTCAACTAACTCGTCATCATCAATAAACTCAACGGCATATTCAAGCGTAAGCTTAACAGGCGGCACCAGGTCGATATGCTCATCTTTACTGGTCGTACGAATATTAGTCAGCTTTTTTTCCTTAATGGGATTAACCACCAGGTCGTTGTCACGGCTATGAATACCAATAATCATGCCCTCGTATACAGCTTCGCCAGGGCTTACAAACATGCGGCCACGCTCTTGTAACTTCCAAAGCGCGTAAGCAACGGCATTACCGTTATCCTGGCTAATTAACACACCATTGCGTCGCTCACCTACGCCGCCTTCACGCATGGGGCCATACTCGTCGAAATTGTGGCTCATTAAGCCGGTACCACGGGTCAGCGTTAGAAACTCCCCCTGGAAGCCAATAAGCCCGCGAGCGGGAATGCGATATTCCAGACGGGTGCGACCGCGGCCATCTGATTGCATGTCAAGCAGATCGCCCTTGCGACGCCCTAACTCTTCCATGACGCCGCCTTGGTGCCCCTCTTCAACGTCAACGGTCAGTAGCTCAAAAGGCTCCATTTTCTGCCCGTCGACCTCTTTAATCAGAACCTGTGGGCGCGAAACCGCCAACTCGTATCCTTCGCGACGCATGTTTTCCAGCAGAATTGTCAGGTGTAATTCGCCGCGACCGCGTACCTCAAACACCATATCGTCGTCAGTTGGATCCATGCGCAACGCCACATTCGATTTCAACTCCAGCTCCAGGCGATCGCGCAATTGGCGGCTGGTAACGTATTTCCCCTCGCGGCCTGCCAAGGGCGAGCTGTTTACCATAAAGTTCATGGTTAGCGTCGGTTCATCAATGCGTAGCAAAGGCAAAGGATCAGGCTGGGCCGGGTCCATGACTGTACAACCAATACCGATTTCTTCAATACCGTTAATCAGAACAATGTCACCTGCCTGCGCTTCATCGACCAATTCGCGCTCCAAACCGCGGAACTTCAACACCTGATTGATGCGCCCCTTGATAGGCGCACCTTCAGGGCCAAACTGAACCAATACATCTTGAGCAGCTTTCACCCGGCCACGATTAACACGACCCACGCCAATCTTGCCTACATAACTGTTGTAGTCCATCGAGATAATCTGCAACTGTAACGGGCCATCAGCATCGTCGTCACGCTCTGGAACATGTTTCAGAATCGCTTCGAACAGCGGTCGCATATTGCCTTCACGTACGTCGGGTTCGAGGCCGGCATAACCCGACAGACCGGAAGCATAAACAATAGGGAAGTCGAGCTGCTCTTCAGTTGCGCCTAATTTGTCGAACAAGTCGAACGTCGCGTTAATAACGTGATCAATACGGGCGCCGGGGCGGTCGATTTTATTGACAACCACAATCGGTTTAAGACCCAGTGCCAATGCTTTGCGAGTTACAAAGCGTGTTTGCGGCATCGGCCCTTCAACGGCATCAACCAGCAGCAACACTCCATCCACCATCGACAGAACCCGCTCGACCTCGCCGCCGAAATCGGCGTGACCGGGGGTATCGACAATATTGATATGCGTACCTTCGTATTCCACCGCACAGTTCTTCGATAAGATCGTGATACCGCGCTCACGTTCAATATCGCCTGAGTCCATGACGCGCTCAGACACTTGCTGGTTATCACGAAATGTTCCCGACTGACGCAACAACTGGTCTACCAGTGTCGTCTTTCCGTGATCAACGTGGGCAATAATGGCAACATTACGCAACGCACGGCTCATAAATTCATCCTTTCTGTTTAAGTCCCGAAGGCAGCAGGCCATCGGGTAAATTTTCCAGCGAAATCAGCGCATTCTGAGGCACCGACATCGCCTGTAAAGTATTTAAATCAACCGCATCCTTTAACAGAAACGGCCCGACGCTGGTGCGCCGTAATGCAACAAGGTGGGCGCCACAGCCCAAAGCCCGACCGATATCCTGAGCCAATGTCCGTATATACGTACCTTTACTGCAATGCACGTAAACAGTGGCTTGCTGCCCATTAAACGCATGGGTTTCCAACTCGTGAATAACAACATCACGTGGCGGCCGCTCAATCTCTACCCCTTCGCGGGCATATTTGTACAGCGGCCGACCATCTTTCTTCAGCGCCGAATACATGGGTGGAATTTGCGAAATTTCTCCGCGAAACATGGCTAGCGCGGCTTCAAAGCGGTCGGCCTCAACACCCTGAAAATCAGTATCCGCCCGACTCACCACATTACCGGTCAGATCACCCGAATCCGTTTCTTCACCAAAACGCAGCGTCGCCTCGTACCCCTTGTCGGCAGACAACATATTGCCGGCAATTTTGGTAGCACGACCGAAGCAGCACACTAACAACCCTGTTGCAAAAGGATCCAATGTTCCGGTATGTCCAGCTTTTCGGGCATCCAAAGCGCGTTTGGTTCGTTGCAACGCGTGATTACTCGACAAACCCTCGGGTTTATCAAGCAACAATACGCCATCGAGCAACTGCCCGCGTCGGGATGCCATCGTGAATAACTCTAAAGAAAATACGACAGCCCGAATCAGGACCGTTCGTCGGGTTCGTCGGGCTCGATCCCAGCTTCCTGGGATCGCGGCGCATTGGCCTGATCGATAAGCCGCGACAAGGCCAAACCCCGAGCAAGCTGATCGTCGTGATGAAAATGCAGTGTTGGCACGGTATGAATGTGCAACATTTTGAATAATAGCGAGTGCAACCAACCGGCTTTCTCGTCTAGTACAGCCTTGGCCGCTTCAGGTTCAGCGCCCATCACGGTGAAGTACACCTTTGCATGGGCGTAATCAGCGGAAAGCTCTACACCGGTTAGCGTAATAAGCCCCGCCCGCGATACATCAACCTCGCGCTGGACCAGCGTGGCAAGGTCTTTTTGTATCTGATCAGCCAGCCGCGTATTGCGGCTGGTGGCGGGTTTTGACTTGTGACGTCCCATATTTACAGCGTCCGCGCAACTTCCTTGATTTCAAAGACTTCAAGCTGGTCGCCCACCTCAATATCAATGGATCCTTTCAACGTAATACCGCAATCGAAACCGGCCTTTACTTCCTTAACGTCGTCTTTAAAGCGACGCAGAGACTCGATTGCACCTGTCCAGATGACGACATTATTACGCAACAATCGTACCTGGGCTTCACGACGCACGACACCATCTGTCACCATACAACCGGCAATGTTACCGACCTTCGAGATGGTGAAGACTTCGCGAATATCGACTGAACCGATAACCTCTTCACGCTGTTCTGGCGCCAACATGCCAGACATCGCCTTGCGAACATCGTCGATCGCGTCATAAATAATGTTGTAGTAGCGCAAGTCGATGCCGTTGCTTTCGGCAAGTTTCTTCGCGCTTTGTTCTGCACGCACGTTGAAGCCGATGATAACGGCGTTAGAAGCAATCGCCAGATTCACGTCACTTTCAGAAATACCACCTACGGCAGCATGAACAACCTGAACCCTGACCTCTTCCGTGGATAATTTCAATAATGACTGCACCAGCGCTTCCTGTGAGCCTTGAACATCGGTTTTAACAATAAGGGCCAGCGTTTGACTACCTTCTCCCATGTTTTCAAACATGGATTCAAGTTTCGCCGCTTGCTGACGCGCCAATTTCACATCTCGGAACTTGCCTTGACGGAACAGCGCGATTTCGCGAGCTTTACGCTCGTCGGCCATCGCGATAACCTCGTCGCCTGCCGCCGGCACCTCTGTTAAACCCTGAATCTCGACAGGAATGGACGGACCAGCCGTATTAACCGGCTTACCGTTTTCATTCAGCATAGCGCGAACACGACCGTAGCTGGCGCCGGCAAGAATGGAGTCACCACGCGACAAAGTACCACTTTGAACCAGTACAGTTGCCACAGGCCCCCGACCCTTATCCAGCCGCGCTTCAATCACAATCCCTTTGGCCGGTGCCTCAACGGGTGCTTTGAGCTCGAGGATTTCGGCTTGCAACAACACGTTTTCCAACAAGTCGTCGATGCCCTGTCCGGTTTTGGCTGAAACAGGCACAAAAGGCACATCGCCGCCATATTCTTCAGGCACGACTTCTTCCGAAATCAACTCTTGTTTGACGCGATCGGGATTAGCCTCGGGTTTGTCGATTTTGTTAACCGCTACAACCAATGGCACACCAGCAGCTTTGGCGTGGTGCACAGCTTCTTTTGTTTGCGGCATTACCCCATCGTCGGCAGCCACAACCAAAATAACAATATCAGTTGCCTTGGCACCACGAGCACGCATGGCCGTAAAAGCCTCGTGGCCCGGTGTGTCCAGGAATGTCACCATCCCACGATCGGTTTTCACGCTATAGGCACCAATATGCTGGGTAATACCCCCAGCTTCTCCAGAGGCCACCTTCGCGCGACGAATATGATCGAGCAACGAGGTTTTCCCGTGATCGACGTGACCCATGACAGTGACAACGGGTGCGCGCGGCAAAGACTCGGCCTGCACCTCAACCTCAGGTGAAACAAGGAAAGCCTCCGGATCGTCGAGTTTCGCCGCAATAGCGGTGTGACCCAATTCCTCAACAACGATCATGGCCGTTTCCTGATCAAGCACCTGATTGATGGTGACCATTTGGCCCAGTTTCATAAGATGCTTGATAACCTCGGCAGCTTTAATAGCCATTTTGTGGGCCAAATCACCCACAGTAATAGTTTCGGGCACATGAATTTCACGTGCAATAAATTCGACCACCTGCGGCTCTTTGCGTTCGGGCTGTGCCTGACGGTTGTTGCGGCCACGACCTTTACCCGCTTTGCCGCCTGCACGCCAGCCCTCGCGACCGGGTGGCGGCGCAGCTGCTGCTTCACGCGCTGCCGGCTTTTTACGGCCTGCACCCTCTTCAACCCAGCCAGCGTCGCCTGCACGACCTTTCTTGCCATCGGCGGCTTTACCATCTTTCTTGCCTGCTTTACCGGCAGGCTTGTGCAGTGTGCCCGACAAACCACCTTCGTCTTCGGGTGCCTTCAGCACTTTACGAGGACGATTCAACATTTGACGCAATGCAGCTGCTTCAGCTTCAGCTGCCTTGCGAGCGCGGTCACGCTCTTCATCAGAGGCGTCAGACTCTTCCGAAGCAGCAGCACGCTTTCCAGCAGGCGCTTTGGCCGCCACTTTCTTGGTAGCTGCCTTTTTGCCAGACTCGGTCGCAGCAGCCTTGCCACTTTCCTGCTCGGCCTTGGGTGCATCCGATTCAGGCGCTACCTGAGCTTGCGCAGCGTTATCTGCCGTCTGCTTGGCCGTCTTGTCGGCATCTTGCTCTTCGGCAGTGTCAGCAGCCGCATCATTCTGAACTTGCGCGGCATCTTCCGCAGATTTAGGCGCTTCTTGCGGCTGAACAGCTGACTCGGCCAACGACGCGGACGAATCTTCCTCTACAGGACGCTCATCTTTAACTGGCTTGGCCGGCGCAGATGCTTCGTTATCAGTTTCTTTTGCCTGTTCGGATGTCTCTTTTACATTCGACTCGGCAACCTGCTCAGCCCCTTTTGCTGCCGGAGCCTTCACCGGTTCAGAAGAAGTCGGCGGAGCAACGTCAACGGACGGCGCAGCATTCGCGGTCTGATCGTCGGGTTTCTCGATAGAGGGCTGCTTTGCGGGCACTTCCGGCGCAGGGCTTGTCGCTTCAGCGGCCTTACGGGCACTTTCAAGCTCGGAAGGTTCACGCTTAACAAAAACCCGCTTCTTGCGAACTTCGACTGGAATTGTGCGAGACCGCCCAGAACTGTCTGCCTGGCGAATTTCAGACGTTTGACGCCGGGTTAATGTAATTTTTTTACCGTCTCCGGCCCCTTTAGAGCGGCGCAACGAATCGAGCAGTTTCGCCTTATCAGTATCGGTGACACTATCATCAACCGACCTCAAATCCACGCCTGCAGCGCGTAACTGCTCCAGCAGTACGTCTGCGGGCATTTTCAGTTCAACGGCGAACTGGGCGACGGTGTTACTCGACATTCGACTCTCTCTTATACGACAACTTTATTCAATACATACAGGCTCAAAAACGAAGCGCACTAAACTAGGCTTCATCGTTGAACCAATGAGCACGTGCTTTCATAATCAACTCACTGGCCTCTTGCTCTTCAAGCTCACACATTTCCGACAACTCGTCGGTAGCAAGCTCGGCCAAATCGTCCCGGGAAAACACTTCGTGCTCTGCCAAACGAGCAGCCAACTCGGGGCTCATCCCTTCCAGATCAAGCAATTCGGGCTCGGTGCGTTGCATGCGCTCCTCGTGCACAATTGCTTCGGTAAGCAGCGCATTTCGTGCACGCAAACGTAACTCGTTCACGGTATCCTCATCGAACGCCTCGATATCAAGCAGTTCCTGGATGGGCACATAAGCCACTTCCTCGAGGCCGGTGAAACCTTCATCAATAAGGATATCGGCGACTTCTTCATCAACGTCGAGCTTGCTCATGAACATTTCGCGTAGCTCGGTGCGCTCTTCTTCAAGGCGATTCTGACTTTCCTCGGGCGTCATGATGTTAATTTGCCACCCTGTAAGCTCGGATGCCAGGCGAACATTCTGCCCGCGTGCGCCAATGGCCTTGGGCAGGTTTTCCTCGTCAACCACAACGTCCATGGCATGCTTGTCTTCGTCGACAACAATCGACTCAACTGTTGCAGGTGCCAACGCACCAATAACAAATTCGGCCGGATCTTCCGACCACAAAACGATATCCACCTGTTCGCCGCCCAGCTCGTTGCGAACAGCGGTAACGCGCGATCCGCGCATACCTACGCAGGTACCAATTGGATCAATACGCTTATCGTATG
>NZLH01000192.1 GCA_002694155.1 Pusillimonas sp.
AATCAGTCCTGGACGGCTCAATTAACGACTCGGGCGATAACGTTTTAATTTACGCCACTTCGAACCGGCGGCACCTGATGCCCGAATACATGAGCGAGAACCTGGACGCCAAACATCAGCCCGATGGCGAAATTCATCCGGGCGAAACCGTTGAAGAGAAAATCTCTTTATCGGAACGGTTTGGCATCTGGCTATCGTTTTATCCGTTCAAACAAGACGATTACCTGGACATTGTGCACCACTGGTTGCATGAATTGGGTTGCCCTGAGTCAGATAAAGAGGCGTGCCGCCTGGAGGCATTGCAGTGGGCGTTGGAACGCGGCTCACGCTCGGGCCGGGTCGCGCACCAATTTGCCAAAGACTGGGCGGCTCGTCATGTCTAAACCCTTTATAGATGTTGCAGCCGGTTTAATCCTG
The DNA here is from genome assembly GCA_002694155.1 of Pusillimonas sp. Classification (GTDB taxonomy): domain Bacteria; phylum Pseudomonadota; class Gammaproteobacteria; order Burkholderiales; family Burkholderiaceae_B; genus Neopusillimonas. The sequence continues at coordinate 418 of NZLH01000192.1, forward strand.
AAGCCCGACGGCGCCCTGTTACTGGGTCAACGCCCTGCCGACAAGCCTTGGCCCGGCTGGTGGGAGCTGCCCGGCGGCAAAATTGAACCAGGGGAAACTGTGCTGCAAGCCTTGGCACGCGAATTAAAAGAAGAGTTGGACATTGAAGTAACGCGTGCGACCCCGTGGGTAACGTATGTTCACGAATACCCAAAAAACATCGTGCGACTTGCGTTTTGCAAGGTAACTGAATGGAACGGCAACCCCACCGGGCTGGAAGGGCAAAACCTGGCATGGGTAAACCCACTTGCGCCCATTGATGTTGGGCCGTTACTTCCAGCCACTGAACCCCCATTGCGCTGGCTCAAGCTACCCAACCAATACCTTATTACAAGCATTGGTAACCCGGGCAACCTAAGCGCATATCTGGATCAACTAAACAGTGCACTGGACCGGGGTGTGCGCCTGGTACAGTTCCGGGAACCGGCCTGGCCCGCCGCAGAACAGACCACATCGTTGCGCCACGCTTTTGAGCAAGTGTTATCCAGTTGCCGGGCCGCTGGCGCACAATGTCTGGTAAACAGCATTCATCCACACACATGGTGGGAACAAGCCGATGGCGTTCACTTGCGTGCGCGCGACATGCAAAATTTCAATTGCAACACGCTACCAAAGCATTGTTTATGCGGGGCCTCCGTTCATAACCAGGCTGAACTGAAACAGGCAAAAGACGCTAACGCAGATTTTGTTGTCATTGGTCATGTGTGCCCCACCCCGTCACATCTTGGTGAAAACGCCATGGGCTGGGATCAGTTCGCCGCGCTTGCCGCTCAGGCTGGCCGGCCAGCCTTTGCCATTGGAGGCCAATCACCCAAAACCATTGAAACAGCGCAAACGCATGGGGCACATGGTATTGCCGCTATTCGCGGGCTTCTGCCTTAACAGGCTGTTGCCAGCCTCCGCCCAAGGCGGCAATCAACTGCACCGCGGCAATTAGGCGATCTGCACTTAAAGAAAGCGATGCGCGCTCTGCAGTCAGAGCCGTCGTTTCAACCTGCACCACACTTAAGTAATCGATTAAGCCCGCGTTGTACTGGTTCATGGTTAAGCGTAATGATTCCCGCGCCGCGGTCAACGCCCGCTGTTGGCTTTGTTGCTCTTGCTCAAGGCTATTCAAATCTACCAGGTAATCCTCTACTTCCCTTAATGCCGTTAGTACCGTTTGCCGATAAGCGGCAACCTGCGCCTCGTACCCGGCCCGGGCCTGTTCAATACGCGCCTCACGCGCACCACCGTCAAAAATAGTCATCGCCAACGCGGGGCCCAGTGACCAGAAGCTAAAAGGTGCGCTAAGCCACTGTGCCCACTGCCCACCTCTATAGCCCCCCTCGGCCGACAACACCAGGTCGGGAAACCACGCTGACTGCGCCACGCCAATTTGCGCATTGGCAGCAGCCACTTGTCGCTCGGCCGACGCAATGTCTGGACGCCGTTGTAATAACTGGGAAGGTAAGCCTGCAGGAATGCGCGGAACGGCAATGGACACGGGTTCCGGTGGTAATACAAACTGTGATGGTGGTTTACCTAACAGCACTGCCAATGCGTTTTCAAGCTGCGCCCGTTGTCGTCTTAATGCTTGCTGTTGGGTTAAGGCGTTATTCAACTGAACCCGTGCCGACTCAACATCCAACTGCGCCGCTACACCTGCGGCAAACCGGTTTTCGGTTGTTTGCAATGAGCGACGATACGCTTCAACGGTTTGGTCGTACAGGCGCAGCTCAGCATCGAACGAGCGCAAGCGAAAATAGGTTTGCGCCAAAGTAGACTGCACACTTAAACGAGTACCAGCCAGCTCCGCTTCACTTGCCTGCAATTGTGCCGATTCGGCTTCAACCGTGCGGCGGATGCGCCCCCACAAGTCCGGCTCCCAACTCACTGCCCCTGCGAGCCGGTATTGTTGCGACACCCCATCTGACCCGGTTCCCGAACGGGTAAAACCCGCACTCGCATTCACAGACGGGAAGAACTGCGCCTCGCTTTCGCGCAATAACGCCTGCGCTTGCCGATACTGCGCTTCAAACTGCGCAATCGTCTGGTTATTCACCAGCACTTCTTCCATTAGCCCATTTAGCAAGGGGTCATCAAACAATGTCCACCAATTTAAGCGCAACGCTGCAGCCGCATCGGGCTGCGCACGAACCCAACCTTCCTGATTTTCAAACTGTTCACCAGTATTGACCTCGGGGACGGTGTAATTTGGCCCCATCGCGCACCCCGCCAGAGCTAGCACGAACAAATAGGCCAACGATAATTTAAGCATCTTCATCATTATTCCTGTGCCGCGGGCACCGGCCGCGCCCGTCGCGCCCTGAACCACAAACGAAGCCTGTCTAAATACAAATAGACGACCGGCGTTGTATATAACGTTAGAACCTGGCTAACGATTAAACCGCCTACAATGGTAATACCCAAGGGCTGGCGCAACTCTACCCCTGCCCCTGTTGCCAAAACCAGCGGCAAGGCGCCAAAAATGGCCGATAACGTCGTCATCATTATGGGGCGAAAACGAATCAGGCAAGCTTCATAAATAGCTTGTCGCGGGGTTAGGCCACGCTGGCGTTCAGCATGCAGGGCAAAGTCCACCATCATTATGGCGTTCTTCTTCACAATCCCGATCAGTAAGAACACGCCAATTAACGCAATAAGCGAAAACTCATACTTAAGCAGCATTAACGCCAGCAATGCACCAATACCCGCAGACGGTAAAGTAGACAAAATCGTAAGCGGGTGAATATAGCTTTCATAAAGCATCCCCAGCACTATGTACATAGTTAGAAGCGCGGCCAGAATCAGCCAGGGCTGCTGATCCAGCGACTCTTGCAAGGCTTGTGCCGAGCCTTGAAAAACGCCCTGCAACTGGTTGGTAGGCAAGCCGGTGCGGGCTACGGCTGCTTCAATTGCCTGGGTGGCTTCGCCCAACGAAACACCCGGCGCCAGACTGAATGAAACAGATTCTTCGGCCAGTAAACCCTGATGGCGCACACGCAGCGGTGCGGTACCCACTTCAAAACGCGTAAATGAGGCCAGCGGTACACGATTACCGTCTTGCGTTACTACCTGCACCAGCTTTAACGATTCTGCATCTTGCGCATATTCAGGCAATACTGACATCACCACGCGGTATTGATTCAACGGCCCATAAATAACCGAAACCTGACGCTGACTGAAGGAGTTATTCAAAGTAGAGGCCACCAACGCCATGTCCACGCCTAGCCTGGTGGCCACCTCACGATCAATAACCAGTTCAACCCGACGACCTTTATCTTCAATATCGCTTTCCACATCCACCAGTTCCGGCAACCCGGCCAAGGCTTGTTGCACGCGCGGCAACCAGGTTTTCAAAAGATCCAGATCCGAGGCCAGCAAGGAGTATTCGTACGACGCCAAGCCCTGGCGCCCACCCACGCGAACATCTTGCATCGGCACCAAGAACAGACGAGCACCGGGTTCGTTATTGAATCGGCCACGCAAGCGATTCACCACATCGGTGGCGCTTACATCGCGGGCTTCGAAGGGCTTGAGCTGTATTAGCAGGAAACTGGAGTGGCTACCGCCACGCCCCCCGGCAAACCCCGTAACGGTATCAACTGCCGGGTCTTTCAGCAATTCATTACGAAACCTCTCTAGCTTAGGCAGCATTGCCTGAAAAGACGTGCCCTGATCAACACGGAAAAAACCCAGCAATTGCCCGGTATCCTGCTGTGGGAAAAAGCCTTTTGGCACAACCGAGTATAAATACACGTTCAAACCAATTGTGCCCAGCAAAATTAACAAGGTAATACGGCTATGGGCCAAGGCCCAATCAAGTGACCGTTGATAACCACGCAAGCAAATACGCCCAAACCCTAGCAGTCCACGCTCAATCCAAGTCTCTCGCCGTTTTGTCTTGCCGCGCGCAGAAGAATGATCAGGTAAGCGCAACCAGCGCGCGCACATCATTGGCGTCAGTATTAAAGACAACACCAGTGACACCAGAATCGCTGCGGAAAGTGTTAGTGCGAACTCCCTGAACAGGCGGCCAGGAATACCTCC
>NZLH01000193.1 GCA_002694155.1 Pusillimonas sp.
AGTAAATTTAGAAGATTTATTTTATAAAACTAACGAAACTAAAAGATTAAATATTGAAGAAGTAAAAGAAGCAGTAAATAATATTAAATGTTCTTGTTGTGAAAATTGTTGTGATTGTAAAAAATAAAAATTAAAAAAGTAAAAAAATAAAAATTAAAATCTTCTAAATATTAATGAATACTTTTTTTAATTATAGTGTTAATGACGATTATGAAACTCCAATAGAATATTGGAAATGTATTGAACCAATAATACCAAAAGATTTAAAAATTAATGACCCATTTTACATGAATGGTAATGCTAAAAAAAAATGGAAAGAATTAGGTAGAAATATAATTCACGAGAAAAAAGACTTTTATGAAATTAAAAAAAGTAAAAAAAAAGAAATATATGTTTCTAATCCACCACACCATAAATTTCATTTACTTTTAGAACATTTATTTTATTTAGATAAACCATTCATTATGTTAATACCAATTAATAGAATTGCTTATTTAAAAGTTCAAAAAATATTAAAAAAAAAAAGTAATATTCAAATTATACCCAGTCCTATTTATACTGGATTTATTACAGCTGACGGTATTAAAACTACTAATTGTCCTCAATATTATTGTTATTTATGTTGGAAATTAAATTTAGAAAAAGATTTACTTTTTTTAGAAATATAAAAGTAAAATATTTGAAATTAAAATCTTCAATAAAATATATGAGAGTTTTAGAATTATTTAAAGGAAGTGGTAGTGTTGGTAAATATTTTGAACCAATGCCTAATGTAGAAGTAATTAGTTTAGATATTGTAGAAAAATATAAACCTACTATATGTGTTGATATATTAGAATGGGATTATAAACAATATCCAGTTGGATATTTTCAAACGATATGGGCCAGCCCAGAATGTAAGGTATTTAGTCAATTACAATATGGACTATTAGGACGTAAAGGCGGATTTGAAAATAGAGAAAAATTAATAGAGGCTCAAAAAGAACATTCTAAATTTATTTTAAAAACTATTGAAATAATAAAGTATTTTCAACCTAAAACTTGGTTTATAGAAAATCCTATGTATTCTAAAATATGGGAGTATATCCCAGAGGATTTAGATTATAAAAATATAGACGTTAGTTATTGTAAATTTGGTTTTAAATATAAAAAAAATACAAGAATTATTACAAATAAAAAAGTATTAGAAAATTGTTTATGTAGAAAAAAAAATGGTGTATTTGAATGTAATGGTAAATCTAAACATGATACTACAATAGGACATTTAGGTTCGCAAGGTCAAGGATTATTAGAAAGATATTCTATACCACAGAAACTATTTAATTATTTATTTTGTGAAATGTGTTAAATACTAAATACAAAATAAAGTATTTAAAAACAAAATATTATATATAATTATAATGGAAGAACTAAATTCACTCATAGAAGAAGCTATTGTAAAGTATGATAATTTTGGAGAAAAAAAACCAACTAAACAATCTACCATAAAAGCTTATAGAGATATTATTTGTAAATTACATACAGCAATAAATCCTCAAAGTGAAAACAAATATCCAAATAAAAAAGAATTATGTAAAATTTTTGAAAACCATAATATTATTTTAAAAAAATTTGATAATGGAGAATGGTTAGAATTATCTGTTGCTACTAAAAAAAATTATTTAAATGTTATTATTAATATTATACCTAAAATAAAAAGTATTGAAGCAGACTTTTCTAAATCTCAAAAATGGGTCAATAAAAAAGTAAATGAACTAAAAGTTATTTTAGATAATTATAAAAATATGATTGATACACTTAATAAATGTAAAAAAGCTAAAAAACAAGAAGATAATGATTTAGAAAAATTAAAAGAAATTGTTGAAAATCCAATTGACGAACCCATTGAACCAATCATAGAAGAACCAGTTATAGAACTTACTTCTATGGAAGAGATTAATGAACTTATTAAATTATGGACTAAACAAACTGAATTACAATGTAAAAGATATTCTAATGAAGTAGATTTACATAATTGGATGTTTGAATTAGAAACAACAAAACACGAATTACAAATTCTTCAAAAAAAAATAGATACGTTAAGTTTGAGAATAGATAGTGGTAATAAAGCAGAAGAATATTTAACAGACCAATTACAAAATGTAAGAGAGCAAATAAAAAAATTTAAATAATTATTTCTTCTTATTTACTGGTTTAATTTTTTTTTTACCATTACCATTCATTTTTCTTCTACCATTCATTTTACCTAATGTTGCTCCTTTTACGAAACCTTGTCCTGCTTTTTTAGCAGTATCTCCTAATTTACCTTCTTCTGCTTTTTTATTTATTAAATAAGCACCAGGACTTATTATAAAAGCCAAACCGTCTGTCAAATCACTAAAAAATGTCATTATATATTTATATAATATTTTTATTTATATTTTTTTTTTTTTTCAGTTTGTTTTAATATTTTTAATTGACTATCTGCTTTACTTTTAGTCATTGCTTTTTTTGAATATGTTTTACCAGTTGTAGTATTTTTATTTTTATATCCACCATTTACTTTTATTTGTTTGAACGGCATTATATATATTATAATAAAATAAAAAAATATTGTAATTAAATATATGTTGAGTAGAAGTCAATATCAAGGAAGATTACCTTATGAAGAATATGTAAAAAGATTTAGACAATCACAAGAACTTACTACTGATTTAAAAAAAGAAGTTAAAAAAGAAATGGAAAAACAAATAGAAAAAGGAAAAAATACTTTATCTAAAAAATTTAATGACGAAATGAAAAAAAGAGGTATAGATACTGATAATATAAATAAAATGGCTGATGCTATGAAAAAAGCTGGTAATTTAGACGATAATAAAAGAAATGCTTTATATACTGGATTTATATTATCCAAAGCTGGAAAACCCACAATAAAATCATTAACAACAGAAGAAACAACAAAAGCTCAAAGAATAGAAGCTTCTAAATTAGGATATTTACATGACGACGATTTTGAAACAGCACAAGAACATTTGGATAAAATTTCTATGGAAGGTGGCGGAATTATAGATAAAGAATTATCCACACCAGAAAGTTTAGTTATACAAAAACCAAATGGGAAAGTTGAAATTGCTTATCGTGGAACACAACTATCCGGGAAACCTAATTTAGAAGATATATATACAGACGCTACTATTGCTGTTGGTGCTGATAGAACAACACGTCAATTTCAAGCAGCAGAAGATCAAATACAAAAAGCAATAAATAAATATGGTAAAGAAAATATAGACCATTTAACAGGTTATTCGTTGGGTGGAACAAAAGCTTTATCTATGGGACAAAAATATAATATTGAAAGCACTACATTTAATCCTTTTATAGGAAAAAGATTAGCACGTGGTATAAATAATACAGAAGCTACACATAATATTATAAGAACTACTACTGATTTTGCTTCTACTGGATTAATGGTTAGTGCTGATAGAAACCACGCTAATTGGAATGTTAAAAGTATTAGACCATTAGCAGAGAACGAACATTTAATACCAGTTTTAGAAACCTATGACGGACATAGATTAAATAATTTTACTTCTAATAAAGGACGAGGTGTAAATGAACCAGCAATAGAAAGAGTATCAAAAGCATTACACGATAGTAATACTATGTTGGCTCGTAAAGGATTACAACATAGAACAGCTATATTAAAACAAGAAGGTAAAACGTTTAGTGAAGCTTATGCTGATTTACAAAAAGATAGTCGTAGTGCTGACCCATTAAGAAAAAGAGGTATTGATAATCAAGATATTATGTTAGGCCCTAATAATGAACCTATTTTAAAACCTGGTGGAAGACATACTACTACAAGTGATATGGTTAGAAATTGGAGAGCATTGGGCGGTAAATTTACAGACCACGAAGCCACAGTTATAGCAGATAAAATGGGAATACCAAAATCTAAAAGAAGTGAAGCACAAACTAATTTAAGAAATAGATTAAGAGCAGATAGACAAGCTGAAATTGACGCTATACCAGAAAATTTAATGATTAAAATAGATGGTAAAAATGTTTCTTCAAAAAAAATAGCCCAACAAAAGTTAGACGAAGAAATGCCTATTGAAGATCCTATAAGTCCCCAAGATAGATTAGCACAAGCTTTTAAAGAATATGACGATAGTGGTATAGGACGTAAAGCTGGAAATAAAAGAGATTTTGGAAAACCAGATTTAAATTTTACTGATAGTGATAGTGAATTAGAAGATTTTATAAATAGTAGTGATACAGAAAGACAAAATGAATTAAATGATATTCAAAATGATATTGAAAAACACCAAACAGATTTAGCAGAAGCTTATGAACCTCATGAAGCAGCTGGATTAAGCGAACATTTAAGAGGATTAAGTGCTACTCATTTGGGAGTTGGAGCAGCCATAGGTGCGCTCACTGATACAGCTTTAAATTTTATAGACCCTAATGATAAAGGACAAGGAACATTAAAAGGTCCAGTTAGAGATGTTGTTTCTGGTGGAGTTAGTGGTGGATTAACTGCTGCTGCTGCTTCTTCATTAGGATTAGCAGAAATACCATTAGCACCAGAAATAGCCGCAGGAGCAGCTGGATATGTTGCTGCTGATTATGGAGGTAAAGGTTCAAAAGAATTAGCAAAAAGTTTGGGTGGTGGTAAAGAAGTTCAAGAAGCAGCAGAAGACGTTGGTGGAGGTGCTGCTGCTGGATTAGCCAGTTATTTAGCTGGTGGAGCAGTTGCTCTTGGTAGTGATGCTTTATTAGGAACTGAAATAGGTTCAGCTATGGGACCTGCTGGTGCTGCCGCTGGTGGGGCTATTGGTGCTGGTATTGGTCTTCTTGCTTTTGGTGGTTCTTCATTAGTTAAAGGTATTAAATCTTTATTTTAATTACATGAATACACCAGGAATATTTGATAATGGTTTATCATTTTGTCCTACTGGAAATTTATTAAAAGATACTAATTGTGGTTTAGGATTAGTATTACCTAATTTTTTTGCTATTGTATCAATAGGCATTCGTCCTAATGGATTTATTATTTGGTCTTTACTTGTTCTAATAGTATCGTCTTTATATGTTGCTAATACTTTATCATATTCTATATTTTTTATAAAAGGTTTTGACTTTAAATTAAAGTTTTTTTTATATTCATCATAATTTTTATATTTACCCTCCCACACCATATTTTTATTTTTTTCAAATTCTTCTGGTGTATCTATTTTATTTCTACCACCATAAAATTCATCGTAATCTGGATTTCTTATTACATTTGGTATAGAATTAGCATAATCTATTTTTACATTTATAGGTTTCGGTGCTACAAATCCAGGTCTTTTAATTAAAGCATAATTAGGTTTTCTTTTTTCTTTACGAGCTTTATTAGCTTCTTCTGCTTGTAATTTATCATAATCACTCCAATTTTTAGCAACTTTATATACTGGTAAATCTTTTGGTAATTTAGGCTTACCTTGTGGCCCTGTTGTTTGGGACGGTCTTAATTTACCTTCTTCTTCACCAGAAGTAATAATCCCGCCTTTACCTTTTTCTTGTTGTTTTAATCTTTCACGAGTTCTTTGCCTCATTTCTTCTAAACCACCAGCAGCTTCTTTTCTTAATCTATTTTGTTCTAAATATTGCTGATTTATTTGTTCTTTTATTCTTTGTTTCTCCAAATCCAATAAAATTTGACTAATTGGGTGAGAACTCATTATATTTTAATAGAATATTTTTTTATTGTATATTAATATATGCCTAAAAAAAAAGAATTATCTACCATAGATAAAATGAGAGCAAAATTAAAAATGGATAAAATACAACAACAACAAAATACTTTTATTAAAAAAGAAAAAGTATTTTATGAATTACCAAATATCAAAAAAGAAAAAAAAGAATTAGAAGAATAAAATATTTTATTATTATATATATATGGATTTATTTACATATTTAAGTGCTAAACCAAAACCAAGTAAAAAAAGAAAAGGTAAAAAAAGAAAAAGAGGTAAAATTAAATGGGGAACACCACACCCTAAAACTGGTTTTAAATCTTATGCTAATAGACCACAAACACAAATGGATAAATTATTAACTACTATGACTGCTAATTTATTACAAAGCCCACAAGATAAAGCACGTCAAA
>NZLH01000194.1 GCA_002694155.1 Pusillimonas sp.
CAGCATGTTGGCTGCATGGCGAGGCGGCGCGGCAACACGGCCCTGGCCTGGTTGCAGAAGACCTGATCAGTTTGATTCCAGCCGCGTTAAAAACACTAAAACGTACTGTTTTAGTGCGAGAACAAAATGGGTACAGTCATTGAGTCGAGCAAAGTTTTCGATGTGCCCCCCAGCATCCATTCCCGCGTACGACTTTGGTTATACGCACCCATAACCACCATGTCGCAACCTTGGTCAGTCGCTGCGTTCAAAATAAGTGTACCGATACTGGTGTGATCGCTTACCTGACGAACGAGTTTTGGCTTGGGGTAGCCGCGCGCTTCGCAGTAGGCGTTGAAATCTTCGTCGTGCAGGTCTTGCTTTTTGCCCAGCGTTTTGTTTTCATCGATAGTAAGCGCAACCAGTTCTTTGGCTTGTTGCAGAATAGGGCCAGCGTCGGCCAATGCGCGGGCGGAACGGCGGCCGCGATCCCAGCAGAACAAAACGCGTTTACCAATGGGGTTGATTTCGCCAATAAATGGCACCATAAGTACCGGGCGCCCCGCAGTGGTAATAACTGTTTCGGCAACGCTGGCCCGCATTGACGAAGTTTGGTGTTCGCTTTGGCTCATTACCAGCAAGTCGCAATACCGGGCATGAACAGCCAGCACTTCCTCTGCCAGCCCTTGCGGCTCACGCCAGGTTGCCTTTACGCCAGCCTCTTGGGTGCGACTTTGAAACAACGCCTGCATTTCGTTGCGCTCTTCTGCTAAATGGCTGCTAACCATATTTGATACTTCGCGTGGCATTAAGTTACTGCCGCGCAGGTATTCAGTGGGCTCTGGGCGAGGGTACACGCCAACTAACTCCGCTTCATGACTTTTAGCCAGCCGCAGGGTGGTATCCAGTCGGCGAGTGTGATTTCCATCTTTGGTAAGATCAATAGCAATGCGTCCCAACATGATTTCCCCCTAATAGGCGTATGGTGTGTCTGCTAATTCTAGTAAGATCACCCGGTTAATTGTTTGATTTATCGCAAGACATTCTTAAAGAGCCATTATGTCCGATGTCATAGCCCTTGTGTTCGATTTCGACGACACCCTTGCCCCGGACAGCACGACCGGTTTTTTGAACGATATTGGCGTCGATGCCGGGCAATTTTGGTCCGAGCGGGTAGGGCCGCTGTTAAATGAGCACGACTGGGACCCAATTCCCGCCTATTTGCATGAAATGATTGCGCTTTCGCGCTCGCGTGAGTACGGCTTAATTACCCGTGAACGGTTGCAGGAGTGGGGCGCCCGACTGCCTTTGCATCAAGGGGTGGAAACGCTGTTCGACCGTTTGCGTCAACATGTTCGTAAAGATCACCCTCAAGTACAGCTAGAGTTCTACCTGATTTCCAGTGGAATTGGTGATGTTGTACGCCATACATCTATTGCGCACCAGTTCACGGATATTTGGGCTTCCGAGTTTAAGTATGGGCCAGATGGTGGAATTGATTTTCCACGTCGGGTAGTTAGTTTCACCGATAAAACGCGTTATTTATTCCATATTCAAAAAGGTATTATTGGTGCGTCGTCGCGCAACAAGCCTTTTGAGGTTAATCGCAAAGTAGAGTCCGACAAACTGCGGGTGCCTTTTCAACAAATGATTTTCATTGGCGACGGGTATACCGATGTGCCGTGTTTCTCTCTTGTACGACAAGCCGGAGGCGTTGCCTTTGGGGTGTGGGACCGCGCGCATCGGGAAAAGCGCAGCCGTGCCTGGGGGTTTATTCAGGAAGGGCGGGTCTCGAACCTGAATCAGGCGCGCTACGATGAAGACGCCGAGTTATATCAGTGGCTGGAAGAGGCGGTGGAAAGCCTGGCCGGGCGAATTGCCCTGCAATCGCGTATTTACGTGGGTTAACGACACGATACCTATTCGCTCAAGGTAGCTCGCAACATAGGAAGCGAGTCGATTTAAGATAACGGCATGATTGAACCTGATCCTCACGAGGCTGCTTCGCAGCAAGCCGCTCTGGCGTCACGCGATGTCACTGGCATGACCTTGGCCTTGGAACAAGCCCGACGAGCCATTGAAATTGGAGAAATTCCCGTTGGGGCTGTGGTGGTTGATGAACAAGGCCGTGTTTTAGGCGTCGGACATAACCGCACCATTATTGACCACGACCCCACTGCCCATGCGGAAATCGTAGCGTTGCGCGAGGCAGCACAACATCTTGAAAACTACCGTTTGCCGGGTTTGCGTCTGTATGTCACGCTTGAGCCCTGCGTAATGTGTATGGGTGCCTTAATGCATGCCCGGCTAACGGAAGTTGTTTTTGGTGCGGCCGACCCTAAAACCGGCGCATGTGGCAGCGTACTGGATATTTCTGCATATAAGCAGTTGAACCATCATACCCAGGTGCGGGGAGGCATCATGGCGCAGGCGTGTGGTGCGTTATTATCCGAGTTCTTTCGCCACAGGCGGGCTCAGGCTCGTGCGCAGCGTGAACAACTGAAGAGGTAAGCAGCATGGGTCATCATCATGAGTCGGCCCCAAAAGGCATATATTTGTTTTCACCATCCGGGGTGGTGCCGGATGCCGAGGCCCTGAGTCGGGCACGCGCGCGGTTGAAGGAAATGGGCTTTCGCACCACGCTAGACCGCACGGCACTGGCTGTGCATGAACGTTTTGCCGGCACCGACGCCCAGCGGTTAGCCGCCATTAACCGCGCCATAAAACAAAAACAACCGGTTGTAATGGCCACCCGGGGCGGTTATGGGTTAAGCCGCATTTTGCCCGCCATTAATTGGCAGGCCGTAGCCGATAGCGGTAAAACCTTTGTTGGGCTAAGTGACTTCACCTTATTTAACTTGGCGTTGTTGGCAAAAACTGGTGCAACAAGTTTTTCCGGCCCTATGGCATTTCATGATTTCGGGGGAAAAGCTATAGACGATTTAACAGCGGCTTTGTTTAGCGAAGCGTTAAGCGGCCAGCTGGAAATTTTAAGCTTTGAGGCACCCGAAGCCGATGCGGTCGATGCACGAGGCATTTTGTGGGGTGGTAATTTGGCCATGGTCACCTCGCTGGTAGGAACGCCTTTTATGCCCAAAATTAAAGGCGGGATTTTGTTTCTTGAAGACGTGGCAGAACACCCTTATCGCATCGAGCGTATGCTGGCGCAATTGTGGCAGGCCGGTATTCTTGAGCGTCAGAAAGCCATTGTGCTGGGTCAGTTCACCGACTACAAACTGGGGCCGTTAGATAATGGCTTTGACTTGCCTTCGGTAGTGGCGTGGCTGCGTAAAACGGTAAAAGTGCCCGTTGTTACCGGTTTGCCATACGGCCATGTACCGGTGAAAGCAACGTTACCAATTGGGCGCAAGGTGGGTATTGCTACCGAAGATGGTATGGCTTATTTGGTTCTGGAAGAACATTGAAACGGAACTTGTTAAACTAGCGGGTTAACGTTATTCACCTTTGGTGCGCTGCTTTGAAAAGTGGCGCCTATTTTTTTTATAGAGCCGGTATTTTCTGTGATTACCACCGCTAACTTAACCATTCAGTTTGGTCCTAAACCTTTATTCGAAAATGTTAACGCCAAGTTTGGCGAAGGCAACCGTTATGGCTTAATTGGGGCCAATGGGTCGGGCAAGTCGACACTTATGAAGATTTTAGGTGGCGACCTTGAGCCGTCATCGGGCAACGTTTCTTTAGAACCAGGCACTCGCCTTGGCAAATTGCGCCAGGATCAATTCGCTTTTGAAGACAGTCGTGTGCTAGATGTAGTGCTAATGGGCCACGTTGAAATGTGGGGCGTCATGAGCGAGCGTGACGCTATCTATGCTAACCCTGATGCCACTGAAGACGACTATATGCGCGCGGCAGAGCTAGAGGCCAAGTTCGCCGAGTACGATGGTTACACTGCCGAGGCGCGCGCCGGCGAATTATTGTTAGGACTGGAAATTCCGGTAGAACAGCACAACCTTCCCATGCGTGAAATAGCGCCAGGCTGGAAGTTGCGGGTGTTGTTGGCGCAAGCGCTATTTTCGAACCCCGATGTGCTGTTGTTGGACGAGCCGACCAACAATCTGGACATCAATACCATTCGCTGGCTGGAAAATGTGCTTAATGGTTACCAAAGCACTATGATTATCATCAGTCACGATCGCCACTTTTTGAATGCGGTATGTACGCACATGGCCGACCTTGATTATGGCGAGTTGCGTATTTACCCTGGTAATTACGACGACTACATGCTGGCGTCGGCTCAGGCGCGCGAGCGCACTGTGGCCGCCAATGCAAAAGCAAAAGAGCGTGTTGCCGAGCTACAGGATTTTGTGCGTCGTTTTGCCGCGAACAAGTCGAAATCGCGTCAGGCTACTTCACGCTTGAAGCAAATTGACCGCATTAAGGCCGATACCATCGAAGTAAAACCCTCTTCACGTCAGAACCCTTATATTCGTTTTGAACAGAAGAAGGTAATGCATCGTTTGGCTGTAACGGCAGAGCAAATTACCAAAACCTACGAGCATCCCGTTATTCAGCCATTTTCAGCTATGGTGGAAGCGGGCGAAAAAATTGCCATTATTGGTGCAAATGGTGTGGGTAAAACGACTTTGCTGCGCATGTTGGCCGACGATTTAAATCCGGACCAAGGGACAATTAAATGGTCGGAAAATGCCGATCGCGGTTATATGGCACAAGACGTCTCCGATCAATTCCAAACCGACAAGAAGGTGTTTGACTGGATGACCGACTATCGTGAGCCTGGTGACGACGACCAGGCAATCCGTTCGGTTCTTGGGCGCTTGCTGTTTTCGGCTGACGACATTGTTAAACCGGTAAAAGTTCTGTCGGGTGGCGAGAAAAATCGTATGACTTTTGGTCGCTTAATGTTGGGGCGCCACAATGTGTTGTTACTCGATGAACCGACTAATCACCTTGATATGGAGTCAATTGAGTCGCTGCAGTATGCTTTAGAACTGTACAAAGGCACACTGATTTTTGTTTCGCACGACCGTCAGTTCGTGTCGGGCCTGGCTACTCGTATCTGGGAAATTCAAGCCAATGGCGAGATCGTTGATTATGCCGGCAATTACGATGATTTCCTAAGTGCTCGGGGTATCGAGGAATAATTTGGGGTGACGTTCGTTCTAACCGAAACGAATTCATTTGAAGAAGA
>NZLH01000195.1 GCA_002694155.1 Pusillimonas sp.
AAACCTGCACAATGCCCCCCAAAAACTCTTCCAGTTTCTCGGGGTCGAACGCTTCATTCGACCGGTAAACAAACGCGCCAATATCATCGTTGTGATGCGCGTGATGGTGGTCGTGGTGATGATCGTGATCGTGCCCATGGTCGTGATTATGGGCGTGATCGTGCGCTGCGTCGGGGTGGGTTTCAGCCAAAAACTCGGGGTCGATATCCAGAATAGTGTTCAGGTTGAAACCGCTGATATCCAGCAAATCTTTAATGTCGGCCTCGCCGAAATGAACCGTAGTGATTGGCGCGCGAGGGTTCATGTGCACAATACGTGAGCGTAGTGCCTGAAATTCGTCGTCGGTTACCAGATCTTTCTTGGAAACCAGGATGCGGTCGGCAAAGCCCACTTGCTTCTGGGCTTCTTCCTGTTCGTTCAGCGTTTCCATGCCGTGCTTGGCGTCGACAATGGTAATGACGGAATCGAGCCGATAGTATTCGGCGATGTCGTCATCCATGAAAAACGTCTGGCATACCGGGCCCGGGTTGGCCATACCGGTTGTTTCAATAACAATGCGATCGAAGGCGATGTCGCCGGCCTTGCGTTTGGCGCGCAGTTCGCTAAGGGCGCGTTGCAAATCGCCGCGAATGGTGCAGCACACGCAACCATTGCTTAATTCAATGATTTGTTCGTCGCTTTCTTGAACCAGCAACTCGTTATCGATGCTTTCCGGCCCAAATTCATTTTCAATAACCGCAATGCGCTGCCCATGGTTTTCCGACAGCAAGCGTTTAAGCAAGGTGGTTTTACCGGCGCCAAGAAAGCCAGTAAGGATGGTGACGGGCACCATATTGTCAATTTTCAAACCGGTGGTCATAACAGCTCGCAACGTACAACCCGAAAAAGGGGGAAATGGATTCCCGGATCATTTTGGGATGCATAAAAAAATATCAACGTGCGATTACAGCACAGGCCGGCGTCAAGAGCAAACGGTTTGCTTAGTTGTTGTATTTCAAGCGTTTTTTGGTTCGGGTTAGTACTGATTATGCCCGCGCTGCCTCAGTGCCATCACGGTGGCGCTGTTGGTGGCATTTATTGCATAACGCGCGTAACTCGGTTTCATGATGCTCTAGAACAAAGCCTGCGCTGGCTACTTTGCGTGCAAGCTTTTTATGAAGTTCCGGGTCGCTGAATTCGGCAACTGCGCCGCATTGGGTGCAAATAACCAGAATGTCGTGCGGGTCTCCAGCCGCGTCCATGCAGGCGGCCCACGCGTTTACGGCGTCCAGCCGATGAATCAGCCCTTCCTCGATTAGAAAATCCAGTGCGCGGTAAACGGTAGGTGGGGCCGCTCCGGGTTGAAATTCCCGAATCTCGTCCAGTAGCTCGTAGGCTTTTACGCTGCGCTGTTGACGAAGAAGAATCTCTAGCACTTTGCGCCGAATGGGCGTTAGCCGCCGGCCTCTTTGGCTGCAAAGCTTTTCTGCGGTTTTCAGTTGTTTGGCGATGCCCGAAGACAATTCGCTGGCTTGACGAGGCATAGTGTATCCGTGTGCCGTATGTTATAACATTACCCTGGTAGCGCTGCGCGATTTAACTTCTTATTATCCTCAATTATGTCTGTTTTTGCCCGATCTGTGCGTCAACGTCAACCTTATCGGGGCTCTATTGTGCTGTTTTCAGCGTGGGCGCGTTTATGGCGTATCGCAATTGCTGTTGTTTTCCTTTGGGCCGTAACCGGCTGGGCCATGCAATGGTGGTAGGTTTTTTAGCATGAGTCCGGCAGTTATTGAGCTCGATGAAGTCTCATTAGGTTGGCGTGACCGGGTTGCGCTTCGAGACGTTACAGGTGTTTTTGCCAAAGGCTCGTTAACGGCCGTTGTTGGGCCGAACGGGGCGGGTAAATCGACGCTGGTTAAAGCATTAATGGGCCAGCTAAGCCCGCTAAGTGGTGAAATTCGTTTTGCCGCAGATGCGCGTGACAACGTTGCGTGTTTGCCCCAACTTGGCGAGCTTGACCGAAGCTTTCCTATTAGTGTGTACGATTTGGTTGCAATGGGCGCCTGGCGTCGTACGGGCTGGTGGAAAGGGTTTGGCGAGTCAGAACACGAACGTGTGCTGCAGGCGTTGGGCACTGTTGGTTTAACCGACTTTAGCAAACGTATTATTGGTACGCTTTCTGGCGGGCAACTGCAGCGCGCATTGTTTGCCAGATTAATGCTGCATGATGCCAGCGTGCTGATTTTAGATGAGCCTTTTGCAGCTGTAGATAGACACACAACAGATGATTTGTTGAAGTTGTTATTAGGCTGGCACAGCGAAGGGCGTACGGTAATTGTCGTATTGCATGATCTGGACTGTGTGCGTACCGTGTTCCCAGAAACGCTTTTATTGGCTGGTCAGGTGGTGGGCTGGGGCCCAACCAGCCAGGTACTTACATCCGAAAATTTGCACTTGGCGCGTCACTTATGTGCGGGAGACTACCTGTGAGCGGCGTTGAGCTTTTGTTTGCGCCGTTTACCGAGTTTGCGTTTATGCGCAGGGCGTTGGCGGGTTCTATTTCTTTAGCATTTGCTGCAGGGCCCCTGGGTGTCATTCTGGTTTTGCGGCGCATGAGCCTGATGGGCGACGCAATGGCGCACGCTATTTTGCCGGGCGTGGCGGTAGGGTTCTTAACTGCAGGCTTGTCGTTATGGGCAATGGCGCTGGGTGGTTTGGTAACCGGATTGTTGGTGGCCGTTTTGGCCGGTTTTGTGTCGCGGCTTACGCCATTGCGCGAAGACGCCAGCTTTGCCGCGTTTTATCTGGTTTCGCTGGGTCTGGGGGTTCTGCTGGTGTCGCTGCGTGGATCAAACATGGACTTGATTCATGTCTTGTTTGGAACAGTCTTAGGTTTGAATGACGCATCGCTATTATTGGTGACATCAACCGCCACGTTAACCTTGGGCACGCTTGCTTTAATTTTGCGTCCATTGGTTGCCGAGTGTCTGGACCCGGCTTTCATGCGGGCGGAAAAAGGGCGGGGCTCAGTTAGCCACATGGTGTTTTTGGTTTTACTGGTGATGACGTTGGTGGCTGGTTTTCAGGTTCTGGGCACCTTAATGGTGGTTGGCATTATGATGCTGCCGGCTGCATCGGCCCGATTTTGGGTTCGTTCGGTAGTGCGGCAAATGGTTATGGCGGTCTTGCTGGGTGTCCTGGCTTCGTATTTGGGCTTGTTGTGTTCCTATTACCTCGACGTGCCCGCTTCGGCAGCCATTATTCTGACAGCAGGTGTGCTGTACTTTGCCTCGGTAATTTTGGGGCCTCAAAATGGTTTGATACAGGTGGCGCGTCAATACCGCGCGCGGCGTCATCTTTCAAGCATCGCTAAATAATTCAAGCGTTAAGTTGGAGTAGGGCTTGAGGTTGGGCATTCTTTTTTTACGTTTGGTAGTCGCCGGGCAGTTATGCGTTGCCGCACTGTTCGCGTTTTTTAATAATGCGCATGCAACAGAGCCCATTCGTGTGGTGGCAACGTTCTCTATTTTGGGGGACATGGTTTCAGTTATTGGTGGTGAAAACGTAAAAGTCACAACCCTGGTTGGTCCAGAAACTGATTCGCATCGCTTCGAACCTACCGCGCGTGAAAATCGTATTCTTGCGGATGCACAGGTCCTGGTGTCCAATGGCCTGGGTTTTGAAGGCTGGCTTCCTCGTTTGGTCAAGGCATCGGGTTTCAATGGCCTGGAAATTGTGGCTTCAAAAGGGGTCGAACCTCGTTTATTGGCGATGTCCGATACAGATCATGGGCATGCTGACCATAACCAGCATGACGGTCATGATCATAGTGAACAAGGTGACGTCGACCCGCATGCCTGGCAAGATTTGTTAAATGGTATGCAGTACGCACGAAACATTGCTAATGGTTTGGCACGCATCGACCCCGTTAATCGGGCCAAGTATCAGGAACGCGCCCGCGTTTATATCGAAGAGATGCAAAAGCTGCATGATGAAATAAAAGAGCAGTTAAAAGCAGTACCCGAGCAACAGCGTCGCGTTGTTACTGCCCATGATGCTTTTGGTTATTTCGGCCAGGCGTACGACGTTACCTTTATTCCAATTGCCGGCTTATCTTCAGATGCTGAACCTTCCGCCCAAGAAATGGCCGGTATTATTCGCTTGATAAGAGAAAGCAAAGGGGTGGCTTTATTCGACGAGAATGCCACGGGGGCGTCTCGTATTTTGGAGCAAATTGCGCGTGATACAGGGCTTAAAGTTGGTGGTGTCTTGTACTCT
>NZLH01000196.1 GCA_002694155.1 Pusillimonas sp.
AGCAGCGCCGCGCCGTCGCGCGATGGTGACACGTGTACCAGCTCTGCAATCCAAACAGGTGCATCGGGTTGTTGTGTATTGGGCTCCAGAAAAGGCCCCAGTCCGCTGGAAAAGTTTTGTTTCTCTGTGGGAACGAATGCGTGTTTTTGGGTAAAGGCCCAATACTCGGGCATGGTGCATGCGGTTTCCAGCAAGTTTATGCGCTGAACATGTGCGCTACAACCGGCGAACCATCGGGTAAGCTTCGGGGTGCGCTGTGCCATGTAAGGCATAAGCGATTGGGCTGCAGGTTCAGGTGGAAGGGCACCGGGAATGACAATTTGCATGCCTGTTATTGTAGTGTGAATGCTTTAGAGGTGTTTTGTAATAATGGCCTATGAATTTTGGATCGGAGCGCGTTATGCCGGCCTGGCCCGGGCAAAGGGCAGGTCTGGGAAGCGCGACCGTTTTGTATCGTTCATCGCAGGCAGTTCCATGGCGGGTATCGCCTTGGGTGTGGCCGCACTTATTATTGTTTTATCGGTCATGAACGGTTTTCAAACTCAGGTGCGCGACCGTATGTTGTCGGTTTTGCCGCACATTGAGCTTTTTGTACCCGGGGCGACCCCCATGCAGTCATTGGAACAATGGCAGTCTATTGCCAAAAAAGCGGCTGAAAACGACGCAGTATCCGGGGCTGCGCCATTTGTGTCGGCACAAGCGATGCTGGCGCGCGGCAATACCCTGGTAGGTGTGCAGTTACGTGGGGTTGAGCCTGCCCAGGAACAAGCTGTGTCAGATTTGGACAAACAAATTGTGGAAGGTGATTTGTCGGCGCTTACCCCGGGTAGTTTTGAAATTGTGCTGGGCAATCAGTTGGCGCGCTCGTTGGGTGTGCTTGTGGGTGACGCAGTTATGGTTTTAGCGGCACAAGGGTCGGTATCACCCGCCGGGTTCAGCCCCAGAATGCGGCAGTTCACTGTGGCGGGAATTTATTCTTCAGGCTACTACGAGTACGATGCTTCGCTGGCGTTTGTGAATGTTGACGACGCGGCGCGCGTGTTTCGCGATAGCGGTAGTGCGGGGGTGCGCCTGCGAATAAACGACATGCAGCAAGCGCCTTTGGTGGCGCGTGAACTGGCTTTTGATTTGCAAGGCGTGGGCGCGCGCGACTGGACGCAGAACAATCGAACCTGGTTTGCCGCAGTGCAAACCGAAAAACGCATGATGTTCCTGATTCTGGCGTTAATTGTGGCTGTGGCGGCTTTTAATCTTCTGTCTTCTTTAGTTATGGCTGTGAAAGACAAGCAATCGGATATCGCGATATTGCGCACTTTAGGTGCAACACCGCGCGAAATTGGGCGGATTTTTTTAATTCAGGGCGCGTTAATTGGTGTGGTAGGCACTTTGTTGGGCGTTGTGCTGGGTATGCTGGTTGCTTATAACATCGACGTGATTGTGCCCTTTATAGAAAATATGATGGGCGTTGAATTTTTGCCGCAGCAAATTTATTTCATCAGCGAGTTACCCTCGAATCCACAAGTATCGGATATCGTCACGATTGCGGTTACGTCGTTGGTGCTGTCGTTGCTGGCCACGCTGTATCCAAGTTGGCGGGCTTCACGTTTGCAACCGGCAAGGGTGTTGCGTCATGATTAATCCTGTATCAAAAGCCGCTCAGTCTACGGTGCTGTCGGCACAAGACCTGGTTAAAACCTATGAAGAAGGGGGCGACCGTGTTGACGTACTGCGCGGCGTAAGTATCGAAGTGCACGCCGCCGAAATTGTCGCCATTGTGGGGGCTTCGGGTTCTGGTAAAAGTACGTTGCTACATATTTTGGGTTTGCTCGACTCGCCTACTTCAGGCGAGGTCGTCATCGATCACTCCACTTGCACTGGTTTATCGGAAGCGAAACGCAGCCAGATACGGAATCGGCATCTGGGTTTTGTTTATCAGTTTCATCATTTATTGCCAGAATTTACTGCGCTCGATAATGTGGCCATGCCATTAATCGTGCGCCGGGTTAGCCGAAGCGAAGCGCGAAAGGCTGCGCATGAGTTACTGAAACAGGTAGGGCTTGAGGCCCGTGAACGCCATTTTCCTGGCCAGTTATCGGGTGGCGAGCGGCAACGCGTTGCGCTGGCGCGAGCATTGGTTACGCAACCGGCTTGCGTTCTGGCCGACGAGCCTACTGGCAATTTAGACCGGCAAACGGCTAAAGCCATGTTCGATTTGTTAGTGCGCATAAATCGTGAGTTGGGAACAGCGTTTGCCATTGTGACGCACGATATTGAATTGGCCGCGTTGGCGCATCGACAGCTGTACATGGACAATGGCGTTTTGGTCGACGCGCTGGAGTACAGGGCCAAACATAGCCATGTTAATTGATACGCATTGTCATCTTGATGCTGCTGAATTTGATGTTGACCGCATAACCGTTATTGAGCGGGCCCGGCAACAAGGTGTTGACTGCATGGTGGTGCCGGCGGTTGAAGTCGGAAATTTCGAGGTGGTCAGACACTTGGCACATACCGAGCCCAAACTGGGTTATGCCCTGGGCATTCATCCGTTGTTTGTTCCTAAGGCGGTGCCTGAAGATCTTGCCCGCCTTGAAGCGGCATTAGCAGCCAACATAAACGACCCCAAACTAGTTGCAGTGGGCGAAATAGGCCTGGATTTTTTTGTGCCCGAGTTACGCGACCCTGAAATGGTCGAGAAGCAAACGCGTTTCTATGAGGCGCAACTTGATCTTGCTGTGAAGTTTAAGCTGCCGGTTATTTTGCACGTACGTCGTTCCCAGGATGCATTGTTAAAAGGCTTGCGTCGGCGCACACGTATTGGCGGTACTGCCCACGCATTTAACGGCAGTTTTCAGCAAGCCCAACAGTTTATCGGGGCCGGTTTCGCCCTGGGTATAGGCGGGGCGATGACGTTCGAGCGTGCTTTGCAGATTCGGCGCTTAGCTACGCAAATACCGCTTCAGAATTTGGTGCTGGAAACAGATGCTCCCGACATACCGCCCGCCTGGCTGGGCAAAAATATAAGCGCTACCGGGGAAGCCGACCCTTTGCAAGTGCCCGATGGGAAAATGCCTGATAAGTTGCGCAACGAGCCGGCCCAATTGCAGGGTATTGCGCAAACGCTGGCCCAGTTGCGCGGTCTTGAGTTGGACGAAGTGGCAGCAGAAACGTCACGAACGGCGTGCCGCGTATTACCCCGGCTTGCCAATGTATGTTAAGCCTATAAAGACTAAGCTTCTGGTTCAGCTACGTTTTAGCGCTTTCGGGTCGAATCCGGCTAAACGTTTGTATCGCAATGACACCGCTTCAAGCTCTTCATGGCTGATAACATCGTGAACGTTGTTAAAGCCTTGTGGTGCCCGCTCGTGCGCCATTTGCATAACCTGTTCCGGCCCGTTAAGACGGTTACGCAAAATGATGCCGGTGGTGGGCGGAAGCCGGTCGGCTTCGTATTCTTTCAATACGTGCTCAAGCTTGCTGCCTGGGCGATCTTGTGCACTACGCAAGTGGTCGGCAAGGCATCTGGCGTCTAGAATGGCTTGTGCCGATCCGTTGGAACCAATGGGGTATAAGGGATGAGCCGCGTCGCCCATTAAGGTGGTTCGTTGGAAAGACCAACGTGGTAGCGGGTTTTTGTCTACTAATGGAAACTCGTACACCGCCTGGGCCTGCTTAATAAGCGCTGGGATATCAATCCAATTCCATTTCCAGCTTTGAAACGGGCCATGAAAAACACTTTGGTCAACCTTTCGGTTCCAGTCGGTGCTTGATGGTTGCTCATCGACGCTGAGTTCTGCAATCCAGTTTATGGCACACAATCCTTCGGGCGTGTGAGGGTCGATAATAGGGTAGGCCACAAATTTTTCGTCTTGGTAACCCGCCATGAACATGGTGCGCCCGTCTAGAAAGGGTTGGGTATAGCTTACCGCGCGCCACAAAATGCGGCCTGAAAACTGGAAATCATCATTGGCGGGATAAAAGAACTTGCGCACGCCCGAATGGATGCCATCGGCACCAACCAAGATGTCGCCACGTACATTGTGGGGGCTACTGGTTTGCCGCTCGGTGAAGGTTGCCGTGACGCCATTACCATCTTGTGTAAGCCCGGTGAACGTCATACCCAAGTGAATACGTTCTTCACCTAAACGTTCTTTAACGGCCTGGGCCAACAACATTTGCAGTAGCCCCCGATGAATAGACAGTTGCGGTACCGGGTAACCCGCTGCCACCCCACGCGGTTCTTGCCAGATACTTTGGCCAAACTTGTTGTAGTAATGCAAGGCTGAAGTTTGAACAGCGTTATGCGATAACGTATCGAGCAAACCCAATTGGTCCATTTCATTGGCGGCATGGGGCAAAAGGTTAATTCCCACACCTAGTGGTTTCAGCTCCGGCACACTTTCATACAGGTCACATTCAATGCCACGTTGGTGCAGCATAAGTGCCAAGGTCAAACCGCCAATTCCCGCGCCCGCAATAATAACTTTCAAAATAGTTCTCCGTAAGTGCCCGCGAAATCATAACAAAACGTACCGTAGTTTTGCTTGTGACAGGCTGGCGCATACCCACTGTTGGGCGAGCTCGAACCGGAATAGCCTGTAACTATTTGCCAGGAGTTGTATTGCGGGGTCGCCTTGTTGCAATTGCTATGCTGTGTGGCGCCGGAGCGGTTCACTTATTGCCGGTGTTGCCATCATTAGAAGTACAGATGTATGCGTTTGGTGCGCTTGGCGTACTGACAATCTGTTTGTGCTTGCCTGGTTGGCCAAACCGGTCATGGTTAAGCATTTGTACAACGGGCTTGTTGATGTTCTGGGCGTTTGCGCTAACAGGAGCATATGTTAGTTGGCGAGCCGAGACGCGTTTGCAAGACCATTTGCACGTCTCAAACGAGGATCTGGTCTCGCGGGTTGAGCTTCGTGTTGCCAGTTTGCCGCGTATCAAGGCGCGAAGTCGCCAGTTTGAGGCCGAGGTGCTGTCCTCCCGGCCTTCGGGAGTGCCTTCGCGCATTATGGTGAACTGGGGTGCAAAAGGTTATGCAGGTCCATACGCCGATGAGCACGGGCCGTTCGCCCAGTTCCCCGAGATAGTTCCAGGGCAGGTATGGAAGATGGCGCTTATATTACGCACGCCTCATGGTGCGCGTAACCCACATGGCTTCGATTACGAAGCCTATGTGTTTGCCGATGGTATCCGTGCCCTGGGGCGTGTGCGGGGTAACCCGCGTTACTTGCGGGATGACGGTTGGGCAGGGCTTTCGGTAGCGGCACAACGTGCCCGATATTACGTGCGTAAAGCCATGGCGCCTTATCTTGAAGGTAAGACCTACGGCCCGGTATTGCTGGCGTTAACGATTGGGGACCAGGCCAGTGTTAGTGCCAACGATTGGAAAATTTTTAATCGCAGCGGCATTACCCACCTGGTTAGTATCAGCGGCAGTCATATCACTATGATTGCTGCGGTAGGAGGCTTAACGGTATTTTGGTTTTGGCGTCGTATGCGCTGGCGTGGCGTTGGTTTGTCGGAGTATGTGCCGGCGCGTATGGCCGCCGCTATGGTGGCGCTAACAATTGCGTGGCTTTACTGTTTGCTGGCTGGTTGGGGTGTACCGGCACGGCGCACGTTCCTAATGTTGTCGGTTATTGGGGCTGCCCAGTTTCTGCGAATCCCGCTTTCGGCGTCACGGCTATTAAGTACGGTTGCCGTACTTGTAGTGTTGCTAGACCCATGGGCATTACTGGCCAGCGGGTTTTGGCTGTCGTTTGGGGCAGTTGCCATTTTGTTGGCCAGCGGCGCTTGGTGGGGGCGGTTGATACACAATAATTGCGGCTCCCGTTGGCGATCCATTCTACGCACTATTTTTGCCATAAGTTGCTTGCAAATGGCCATTACCGTTGGTTTAATGCCGGCGCTTGCGCTTGTTTTTAACGAGGTGTCGGTGGTTTCGCCATTGGTGAATGCTTATGCCATTCCCATTATTAGTTTCATTGTCACACCTTTGGCATTATTGCTTGGCTTGTTCGCATGTTTGCAAACAATATTTCCCTGGTTTGATGCGCTATGTTCTGGCATTGCGTGGTTTGCCCATGCCGTTTTCAATTTTATGATGCAACCTACTGTTTGGTTGGCTGAACTTAAGTGGGCCAGCTTCACAGTGGCGGCAGCACCGGCGTCACTTACCTTACTTGCAGCGCTTGGTATTTTTGTTGCTATTGCGCCTTATGGTTTTCCTTTGCGATTAATGGGGTGGGTGCTAATGCTTCCGGCGCTGGTTTGGCAGCCGGCGCGCCCGGCATTAGGTGAGTGGACGTTACATGCGCTGGATATTGGTCAGGGCAGCGCATTGGTGTTGCGAACCAGCAAGCATGTTCTGGTTTTTGATAGCGGTTTAAGGCACAGCGCGCAGTCTGATCAGGGTGACCGTACCGTTACGCCGTTTCTTCGAGCTATAGGCGAGCGTCAAATCGACATTTTTGTCGTGTCCCATGCCGATATCGATCATGCGGGGGGCACCCGTTCTGTGCTCGAGAATCACCGTGTTCAGCAATCATTTTCGTCCTTCCCTTTAGCTCGCTATTTGGAAATCGAGGCAGTTCGGTTAAAGCAGCCTTTTTTACTTCAGCATGCGCCTTTGGCGCAGTCTCCTTGCCGGTACGGAACAACCTGGGCCATGGACGGTGTCACGTTTTCTTTTCTGTGGCCGCTAAAACAAAATGTCTCAGCAAAAGCGGGGTCGAAAGCACGTAATGCAGCGTCGTGTGTCTTACGAGTACAGGGTGCCTATCATTCAGCTTTGCTACCTGGCGATATAGGCAAATTGCAAGAGGCCGCACTGGTAGAGCGTGGCTTGCAGGCGGCCGACGTGGTGGTGGCACCGCATCATGGGTCGGCCAGGTCCTCAACCGCTCACTTTGTTGCGGCAACGGAAGCACGGCATGTGTTGGTTCAGGCGGGGCTAATGAATCGTTACGGCCATCCTGCCTCGCATACGGTCGCGCGGTGGCAATTGGCCGGAGCAACCGTCTGGCGGTCAGATCGCGATGGTGCCGTCATTGTAAAGTCGCGTCAGAAAGAGTTGCAGGTCAGCGCCGAACGTCAGGTTCGCCGACGTTACTGGCAGCATGGGGTCAGCCAGAAGGCCACCAGGTAGTGCGTAACGGCGTCCGCTACAATGGTTTTTCTGTAAGTTGTTGAATTAAATATGAACCCTTCGGAAATTAATGCCGACCTGCACTGCCACTCCAGTCAA
>NZLH01000197.1 GCA_002694155.1 Pusillimonas sp.
AGTATGTGACCCGCTGGCAGGAAGGTGACACGCGCGCCATCGATGTGGTGTTGGCAACGAACATGCTGTCGGTGGGGGTCGACGTGAATCGACTCGGCCTGATGGCCGTGAACGGACAGCCCAAGGGAACCGCCGAATACATTCAGGCCACAAGCCGTGTCGGGCGTTCCTTCCCGGGCTTGGTCTGCACGGTGCTGACGTGGGCCAGACCGCGCGACCTGTCGCATTACGAGACCTTCGAGCATTACCACGCCACATTCTACAAACACGTCGAGGCGCAATCAGTGACGCCCTTCTCGCCACGTGCGATGGATCGTGGTCTGACAGGCTCGTTGTTGAGCCTGATGCGTCTGGAGAACGACGAATTCAGCCCGAACGAAGGCGCAGGCCAACTAAGCATGTCCAATCAGGCCGAGATCATCAATGCCATCAAGGTATTGGCGACTCGCGCGGGCAATGTCGCCGAAGACAACTCGCGTAAGCAGTTGGCTGAGACAGAGCTGAAGGAGCGCGCCGACGAATGGGCGAAAGAAGTCAGCAAGGGCGGACGGATCTTGGCGTATGAGAAGCGTGGCCCTGAAAAAGACAAGACCGTTGCATTGATCAAGTCGCCAGGACTCCATGCCTGGGACAACTGGACCGTACCGATGTCGATGCGAGAGGTCGAACCCGGCGTTCGTCTGATTATGAACACGAGCCACATCACGGACGATCACGATTGGAAGCCTCGTCCCGCAACGAAGGATGAGGATTGAACATGATCATCAACAACAACACTCCCGTCGGCGAAGTACGTCCCAGCCAATTGCTGTGGACTTATGGCCCCGGGGCGCTGATCGACCTGCCCAGTCTTTCCGTAGTGACGCTAGGCATTGACCGCTGGGAAAAGGACCGCTGCCAGCCGATTCAAGAGGCACGGCTGCTCGCTGCCGTTCGGAAGGTTCTGGGAACGCAGGTCGAGAACCTGCGGATGCCTCCGTTCCAGAAAAGCGAACTCGTCGACGTCTGGTTGGCGGAGGCCAATATCGGCGTTCCCGTCCGGCCATTCCCGCGCTGGATGCGCTGCGTGAAATGCGGCCTGCTGTCGCCCTTCGATGCCGGTCTGTTCGAGATCAAGGAGAACCGCTTCAGGCCGGAGCGAACCCGCTTCGTTCACAAAGGCTGCCGTGGTTCCAAAGGCGACCAACCGGCCAAGGATGCGGATGCCGTCCCCGCCCGTTTTCTGCTGGCCTGTCGCGACGGACACCTCGACGATTTCCCTTGGCACTACTTCGTCCATGGCGGCAACAGTTCGTGCAAGGGCACGCTGCGTTTCTTCGAGAGCGGCGCATCGCTGCAAACCGAAAACCTGTGGGTGAAGTGTGATGCCTGTGGGGCCTCCCGAAGCATGGCGCACGCCTTCGGCAAGGCAGGAAAAGAGAATCTGCCGGGTTGTCGAGGGCGGCATCCCCACCTTGATCACTTCGACCATGAATGCGATGAAGAGGCTCGCGCAGTTCTGCTGGGGGCCACGAATAGCTGGTTTCCCATCACGCTCTCGGCGCTCGCGATTCCTCAGACCAAAGACCCGCTCAGTCAGCTGATCCAGGATGGCTGGGAGTTTTTCGAAGATCTCGATTCCGAAGCCGAAGTGTCGGTGACGGTGAAAACACTGAAGAAGACCGGGGCGTTGCCCGGAATCGATAAGTACGATGTAGCCGCGATTTGGGCGGCCATTGAGGCGCATCGCTCCGGCGGCGGGCAGGATGTCGTGGGTGAGGCCGACATCAAAGGGCCCGAGTGGGATGTGCTGACCGAGGCCAACCCGCCCACGGACTACCCGCACTTCATGAGCAAGAAGGTCAGTACGCCGCCGGGACTCGGTGGACATATCAGTCGAGTCTTGCTCCTTGAGCGTTTGCGCGAGGTGAATGCGCTGCTTGGCTTTACCCGGGTCGAAGCACCCGAAGAATCAGGCGATCCCAATGAACGCCCACAAATGGCCAGTCTGTCACGCAGCAAGCCGGATTGGGTGCCAGCCAACCAAGTTCATGGTGAAGGAATCTTCATCCAGTTCGATGAGGTTGAGCTCGTCAAGTGGGAAGCTCTGGATGGCGTGAAAAAGGTCGACCAGATGCTCCGTGGTGGTCATAAGGGATGGCGCAATTCGCGTCATCTCGACCCAAACGAAGGTTACCCCGGCATTCGCTATGCAATGCTGCACACCCTGTCTCATTTGCTGATTCGTGAACTGGCGCTGGAGTGTGGATACAACGCTGCGAGCATTCGTGAGCGCATCTATGCTGATACATCGGGTGACAGCCCGCAGGCGGGCATCCTCATCTACACCGCAGCAGCAGATTCTGACGGCACGCTGGGTGGCCTTGTCGACCTCGGGAAGCCAGAAAACCTTGGTCGCCTGCTGGGGCAAGCACTGAATCGTTCGAAGATCTGCTCATCAGATCCGCTCTGCTCGGAACATGACCCCGAAAAAGATCGCTCCCTGCATGGTGCCGCCTGCCATGCGTGCAGTTTGGTAGCGGAGACCTCTTGCGAACGTGGCAACCGCTATCTGGATCGATCACTGCTCGTACCGACACTCGAACGTGCCGACGCGGCTTTCTTCAAGGGTTTCTGATATGGAGGAACTTTTGGATGCCATTGCAGCCTTGGTCTCTCTGGTTTCACCGGAAAAGGTGCAAGCCGTTGCCACCCGCGTTCGCCGAACCGAAGCCAGCAAAGCTGCGTCGACGTTGCCGAGCATGGTTGGAACACCGGTAGCCAGCAGCGTGGTCGAACAGCTTGCGGCAGCCTGGCAAAACACCAATGTCGGCTCAGACGAACTGGCATCAATGCTTCTCACTGCCAGCCACGTCTACACCAAAGTCGCTTCGGAGCAATCCACCGAACTCGTGTGGACTGGCCCGACGACGCCTTTCGTGTCAGCTCGCCGAACAGAGCAGGCGCTGCTGCAGGTCATAAACTCAGCAGAGCAGTCGTTGTTCATTACCAGCTTCGTGGCCTACGACGTGTCGACTATCGTCAAAGCATTGAACGCCGCTAATGAACGCGGTGTGGCCATATCAATGTTGCTCGAGTTGTCCCAAGAGCACGGCGGTAGCATTACCTTCGATGCGACAGGCAAAATGAGGATGCTGGTTCCGGCAGCAAATCTCTATGTTTGGCGCGACAAGGTCGCCCCGTTTTCCGATGGGCGCGTTCACGCCAAAGTCGCTGTCGCAGACGGCAGGATGTGTTTCATCACCAGCGCGAACCTGACCGGGCACGCCATGGAAAAGAACATGGAAGCAGGGGTCCTCATTTCTGGGGGATATATACCCACATTGTTAAATCGCCATTTGAGTGCGCTGATTGATATGAAGGTTGTTACGTCAATATGAAGTGAAAGCTGGCCGCAAAGTGTTTATTTCGTGAGAAGCCTTCCTCTACCTGGGGCGCAACTACCGGCTAAAGGTAGAGTAAAAATACTGCTTTTGCTCCTGTAACCTCATCTTAGGCATCAATGAAGCCAACTGGCCTCTTGTTCGTCGATTGACCCAAGCATTTCCAAGACCGCAGCTTTGATCTCCCTTGCCGACAAACCAATTAATTTTTCTTGCTGCTCCCTTGAAATCGTAAGTGCACCGCTTGGTAATCCCCAGAATTTCTCAAAATCTCTAACAATACCGTCGATTAGTCTTGGAGTGTGCTCCGGCCTTGGCCCCGGGAAATAAACAGGTCGAAGACGAGTTCTTAACGGCTCACTGATGGTTTCAAACGAATTGCAGGTCGAAATGTAAAGACAGTGAGAAAGATTGCACTCGGCCATCAAATAAACGTCTTGGTATCGTTGAGCATTGCCTGGTTCAAGCAAGTCCAGAAGGGCATCTTGAGCCGATCCTCCTCTTGTGCTATCGGTACTTGTCTTGTCAATTTCGTCCAAAATTACAAAGGGATTTACTAGCTTGGATTGAAGAATAAGCTCCACAATTCTTGACGGCCTGTTGCTTGCCCAGCCGCGAGTCACCCCTTTCAGTACTTTATTGTCATGCATGCCGGCAAGATTGATTACAAGGTTAGGGGTCTCCAGAAGTTCGCTTAGTCGTTGTGCAAAACGCGTCTTACCTGTGCCAGGAGAACCAGCCAGCAGTACTGGGGCCATGCCCAGCCTTAGTACGCCATGCCGCCTTCGCGCAATAAGTTCGGACATCACCGTGTTGACAGCTTCATCTGCCCAAGGGAACTCATTTTTGAGCTTATCGCGGATCATGAAAAGTGCTTCAAGTGTTGGAAGTGTGCGAAACGGCAAAGGTTTTTGAAGCATTTCATATTGCTTCAAAAGCATTCGATCATCTCGGTCGCTTGTAGTGGGGATCTCGTCTCGAATGACGATCAATTGATCTGGCCCAGCGGGTTGTTCTTGATCTGTTCCCTTATTGTCAGCACTGCGTTTAGAGGACGTGCTGGCGTCGGATTCCTGCTCTCCTACGTTTAAGCTTTCCTCTTTCAGCGCTTCGACCCAAGCGCATACGACCGCCTGCTGCTCGACTAACGAACGATGGTGTTCAAGACCTAACCCCAGGCTCTTGGACATGTTTTCGATGATCTGGCTCCACGCCGGCACCAACCATTTCAACGCATTTTTACGATCTTCGATTGCGCTACTATCCGTCCATCCCAGGCGCTTGTAAGATCCTTTCTTGGGGATAAGCGTTAAATAGTTGATGATGCATGCCAAGGCGCATTCGTATGCCTTTGATCCCCAGCCAGGAAAGCTCTCTTTAACCTGCAGAGGCAGCATTCGCACACCTTTGTGCCAAGCGTCAGCAATGCCTGGACTAATATCGTTGCATGTTTTGCCATCGTCATTGATAAGCCGAGGGAAGGGATCGTCATCAAGAGCAAAACTGATCCTTAAACTGCCGCGCTCAAGAAGGTAATTGGCACACTCCCAAGCGCCAATGATACTGCCATAGTTACGGGCAAGCTCAAACCAAGTGCAT
>NZLH01000198.1 GCA_002694155.1 Pusillimonas sp.
AAAAAGGGGGGGTAAACGAGACTACAGAGACTTTCGATTAGTCTGCTACAGCATAATCGCTATAGTCATCCATTAGCTTTTCACGTAACTCTTTAACAGCTTTTTTTGGTTGATATTCCTTATACTTATTTTGCACTTTTCTCCTAGCCCTCTGGATAGTTTCTGCATTAGGTGCATAATGTAGAAGGTCGTATAGGTCTGACAAAAAGGCTTCGGTATCACATTGTTTACCCTTATCACTTGTGGCCTTGTAATAGTCCTTTAAGATAAGGTAATGCAGATATGTCGTATTATCCCGACAAACTATATTGTCCTTTAATTGCTGTCTTACTACGTCCTCGACTTTGTCTAACTTTTTGAATGCGTTGTATTTCATTTTTTTCTCTCCGTTATGTTTCCTACCAATTTTTCTTGGCACATTGGGCACTTTATGTAGGGTCGCCCTCTTTTCTGTTTCCCTAAAAATCTCTCTTTTGTTATGTGACTATTTTTTATAGTAAAACCATGTCCACACTTATGACAATCAAATTTCCATATCATTAAGTAAGTTCCTTGCTTCTAATAATTCTAAGCATTTCTTGCATGATATATTCCTCAATCGTCTGGACTTCATTATGCTGTATTCTTGAGGAGTTGCCTCGTATCCGCACATGCTCATGAATGCCACTTGTGAGGGAGCGTGTTTCTTTCTCATTCATCTATCGTAATAACTGACCCTTGAAAACAGTTGTTGATGTCAGATACTCCATACTGTAATTTGTTGTAACAGTGCTTACAGCGAACGTTGTCTGCTCCTGTCTTTCCATGCTTACCAATAGTATCGTTGCAATCTACACAGACTTTCCATTCGTCTTTTGTTAACGGATTGCCTCTATTCATTTCTTTTTGCCTCTAATTTATCTAACCAAGCATCGATAGCTACTGCAACATAATCTGGCATATCTGATGCGTCAGATTCCATACCATCATCCCATGTAGCAATTAATTTCCATGAATTAATATATCTCAAAGTTGTTCCTCCATTTCTAATAGTTGTTCCATTTCTTTTCTAATTCTTTTTAATGCTCTAGTGTTTGCGTATATTTGTTTTAAGGACAGTTTTGCCCAAGGGTGTTTGTTGTTCATATTTAGTTCCTCCATTTAGGTTTGTATATTCCTAGCTTGTCAGTTTCTTCCCAATTAATTCTGTTGGTAGATTCTTTGACTGTGAAGTTGTTGCCTCTTCCAGCGTATAACTGAATGTAATCTCTTACTACACCTTTGTTGTCTGTGTAAGTGTTTTTAGATAAGAATACTTTAACACCTTTGTCAAGCTCAATAGCACTCTCGTAAATGTTATTGTTAATCATAATATCCCTGTAGTCACGTAGACAGTGACCAAAGTAATATTCTTTGGCGGTATGAACACTTGCTAATACTGCCATTAGTGTTTTCCTCCGCAGTTGCAGCATGGGTAGATGTCTAACATTCCTTCTGGCTTCCAACCTTTTTCTTTGAAGTCCTCGATGTATTCTGGAAAGTCAATACAAACAGTTTCTACTGCTTCTTCTACTGTGTTGAAGAAATCTATAGAGTGTTTCTGAGGCCATTTTCTCATGGCTCTTTTTACATCTCTGCAACCAAACTTGTGAAGAACTTGATTTTCTCCATTTCTGCCAAAGCTGACACTTGAACCTAGCAAAGTGTAACCTTTCTTTTGCTCAATGTTTTCGTCAGTTCTGTAGTCAAACATATCAACATTGTCTCCATGTTTGAAGCTTTTTCTTACGATAAATCCGTGCTCATTTCTTTCGTTTTTCTGTAACATTTTTTTTGTTTCCTGTTGTCTGCCTCTCTTGGGCAGCATAGGATTATTCCACTAGGCATATATAAGCTTTATGCAGTTAGTGCATAGATAAAATCACAAAATACTGTTATCCCAAGACGTAATACGTATTCCCCTTTTATCAATTTCTTCAATCGCTAATTCGCACATCCACAATGAAACTACGGAATCTGCTGTGTGACCATCTAGTCTACCGTTTTCTCCCCACATTAATCTGGACAGACCTTCTACTAATTTACGACTGCCCATTGGGCCAGATTTGTTTACAGACTTATTCCAAGGGATTATATATCTGTTTTGTTCCATTGCCAAAGCTATACGAGGTATACCTATCGCAGCGTGATGTTTCTCGCTACCTGTTCTGTGACCTTTGACAGGCAACCCTCTCATATCCTTAGCAGCGTGTGCAACTAATCTCTGGAATCCATTTGTCTCAATCATAATTATAGTTGGTTTATATTTCTCAGCCAACGATGTTATATTGTCAACCTGTGACCTTAACCAACCTGCTCCCTCTGCCTGAACCTTACCTGTCCATTGATAGATTACTTGTCTTATTTTTGTAGTCCTATCGTAAGCTACTACGCAATATGCTGTCTCGTCATTCTGTGCGTCTAAACCGACTGCAAGGTCTACTCCTATAACTATATCGCTATCTTCTAACGGTTGCTCAAAACCAATAGTAGAATCTAAACAAGGCTGAATAACTTCCCACGGTATAACTGCGGTATCAGGGTCAAGTGGATTTAACATATATTCTGACTCGAAAGCTCTACTACCCATAGAATGTCGTTCTGCTTCTAATCTATCTAATGTCCAATATTCAGGCCAACGTGGAGTTCCTTCTTCAGTTAACGCAGGATGCCAAACGTGACTCCAATCAGAACTCTGCCTAATCCAGTCTGTAGCATCTCCTACTCTCTTCTGTGTTCCAATTAGTAGTATCTGACCTTCAGGCAATCTCATCGGCATTACCACTCGTTTAATGTAGTGAATAACTTTAGCATCAGAGTTACGTGCAAACTCTTCTAGCACGTCATCCATAATAATTAGGTGAACGTGTGGGCCTTCCAACGCTTTACCAATAGATGCTGCTCTAACCCTACTACCGTTCCTAAAATACTTTGCACTTTTTCTCCAAGACCCTGAATCTTTCCTGCCTTTTATGTGACCGTTTAATCTCCATGACCTTCTGCATAATTCTTCAAATTGTTCCATTTTATCAATGGCTTGGTCTAAGGTTGCTGAAACATATAATGCTCTAAAGTTAGGATATTTGTGCATCATGTAAGCACAGTAACATAAATTAAATGTAGTTTTCAAGTGACCTCTGGCACATATTATACCTGTGTAAAATAAATCTGAATTAATAGTGTTCCACCATTCTTTGTGCATATCACCTAAAGGAACAAACTCACTAGGCTCTTGTTTCATAAAGTCAAATAATACATCGTTAGCAAAGTCTAGGAACTCTACGTCTCCTTCATCTAAACCATTAGCGAGTAAGTGTTGCGTAAACTTATCTAATCCTTCTATTTCTTCCATATTCCTTCTGCTGCGTATGCCTTTATTTCTTTAATCTTTTTATCATATAAGTAATCCGATAAGTCTTGAATGTTATTTGTTTCGTATACTACTTCTCCTGTTTCCTTATCACGAACTCTAAACATTAGTTAAAGTCCTTAACCATTTCTACCCAATATCTTATAGTTCTGTTTATTTGTTTCTTAGATATTTTAGCCTTCTTCATTGCTTCAGGCAACTTCTCTGCTACTTCTTCTATTAGCGTATCCTTGACATTCTTTGCACCCTCTAACTGCAATAATAGTCTAATGATGTTTACCATCTCTGCAGGTCTTATTTCATACTGCGGTTCTTTTAGCTGAGATATAAATTTAGCTTGTATGGCCTGTAATGTCTTAATATGTCTGTTAATGGAACGGGTTGCAGTACTGTTCGTTTCGGAACGTATAGCACTTCTTTGTTTATTTAAAACGTGTTGCCACATTTCTTTTGATGCCCATCTACTAATTGTAGTATGACTTAGTTTAATTTCATGTTGTTCTCTAAGCTTAGTGGCTATTGTCTTATATCCTAAACCTTGTAAGAATAACGTTCTGGCTTCTTCTTTTAGTTT
This sequence comes from Pusillimonas sp., assembly GCA_002694155.1. Classification (GTDB taxonomy): domain Bacteria; phylum Pseudomonadota; class Gammaproteobacteria; order Burkholderiales; family Burkholderiaceae_B; genus Neopusillimonas. Next base: position 3,963 of record NZLH01000198.1, read on the forward strand.
ATCGTCGTATCTTGGCATTTATTCTATCCTTTTTTATTTTAACTCTATCAGCTTCAGTCTTTTGTGCATTCTTTAATTCTTCACCAACAGGTAAACAAGCCCACATCTTTTTTAGGGAATAATACACAATAGTATATCTGTAAGAATATTTATCTTTTAATCGTAAAGGACTAACACCATGTAAGTATTTTTGTCCATCAAAAAAGGTTACACTGTTATTAGGTAATACAATGTGAAAGCCAAACTCAGGATACAGTAAGTTACCTCCAGACAATCCTTTAGTAAATGATACCTGACAACTATACACATCCTT
>NZLH01000199.1 GCA_002694155.1 Pusillimonas sp.
CTTTCGCGAGATGCTCTCGCTGTGCACCATCGACATTGACCAGGCAGAAATTGGAAACCAGGTTGAGGTGTACTGGGGCTACCCAGACGGCCCGCAGAAAGCAATTCGCGCCACTGTTCAACCCGCACCTTATAAAGAGGATCGCCGCCGCCTTGACTTGCACCAGGCTAAATAACCCCATTTAACGGGTCAAACCGACCTGACTTTAAAGCGGTGAACCGATATTGAACGGTTCACCGCTTTTTATTTTTCAAGGTCCAGTTAGAATAGAAATTGAAACGCTTTAATCAGTTCAAAAGCTGTGCAAATAAAGCTTAATTCAATTTAAACAAGGACAGGACAATGACACAGAATGACGCCTCCGCCAAGCATGAAGGTTACCGTAGCGGTACAGCTGCCCGCCTTACAGGTGTGCCGGTGGAAACACTGCGCGTTTGGGAACGACGCTACAAAGTCGTTGGGCCGCGCGTCAGCCCACGAGGTCAAAGGCTGTACTCGAACGAGGATATTCAAAGGCTTACGCTAATTAAGCAATTGGTTGACGCCGGCTACCCTATCGGCTCAATTGCCCATTTACCCACGGCCAGCCTGCAAAGCATGCGCAGCGCCCCCGAAAAACCCACCAAAACCTATCATGTAGGTATCGCAGGCGCTTTTATTGCCAGCCCCAATGTTATTGAAGCATTAAAGCATTCGGCTTTGCGTGTCACGTGTCACACCATGATCCCTGCAGAAGCGGCTACTTTATTCAAGGACGCACATATTGAAGCCGTTATTGTGGAATTACCTACCCTAACTGATGACACCCCAGCCGTTGTTTCCCGTATTCAGCAGGCCTGCGACGCAAACCAGGCTATTGTGTTGTATCGCTTTGCGCCGGGCAAGGTGGTGCGCCGCCTGCGCCAAAGCGGCATTAAAGTTGCCCGGGCAACGTCTGACCCAAGCGAAGTTGCCGCACTGTGCCAAACTCTGCTGCATAGCAGTAGCCAGCCCTCTCCCATTCTGACGTCGAATTTAAGCGCAAACGAAACACCCCCTGCGCCCCGCTTCAACGACGAAACCCTAAGCCAGTTTCTGGCCGCGGCCAACAACCCTTACTGCGAATGCCCACGTCATTTAATAGAACTCATTCTAAGTTTGAACAGTTTCGAGCAGTACAGCGCTGAATGTGTAAACCGCAGCCCTCAGGACGCCGCCTTACATCGGGATCTGCAAAGAACAGCAGGGCAAGCCAGATCGCTTCTTGAGAATGCACTGGATCGCTTGGCCGATGTAGAAGGCTGGCGACGTGAACAGGCAATGGCCTAATACATGTGAAACCCCAATTTCACACTCAATATAAATGAGTCGTCTGACTTCGAATTTGGCCGTCTGACTTTAAGTCGTTGCCAAGGCGTTCAGGCCGTGACCTACGTCACGGCTTTTATTTTTGGCTTTTAATTGTAAAATTATCAAAATATGGTAAAAATGTAAAAATATAACCGCAATTTCATTGCATAGACGCGTCGTGCACCACCCCAGCATGCAGCCCCACAGGAGAACAATATGAGCCTGCTTACCGCCAATCTGGATCATCTAGCCGTTAATAGCCCCAACCCCGAATCAATTGCCAATTTCTACGGGCGCGCAATGCAAATGCAGGTTAACCAGGGGCAAGCCGGGGAATACCTTTGCGAAGGACGCGAACGGCGCATGGTGTTTTACCCGGGCGATGCAAAAACCCTGCGCTATTTCGCATGGAACGTACCGTCGGCCGAAGCGCTGGCAAACTTGCGCAACCGTATCGAAGATGCCGGCATTCAAACTCGCCCTTCTCTGTCGCCTTTTTTCGACGATACCGCATTCACAGTAACCGACCCCGACGGGCACAATCTTGTAGTGGGCTGCGACGCATCAGACCGAACACGAACCCCCGGCCTGCCGGCACGACTACAGCACTTTGCCTTCGGTACAACCAATATTCAACCCATGCTGGATTTTTATGAAACAACGCTGGGCATGCGCATTAGCGATAACGTTTTTGCCGACGACGGCACGCTTCGCTCGTCGTTTTTACGTGCCGGCAACGAGCATCACATTCTGGCTATTTTCGTGGCGGCACAAAACGCGTTCGACCACCACTGCTACGAAGCGGGTGAATGGAACTTAATTCGCGATTGGGCCGACTTTTTGTCTGAACAAGACATACTGTTGGATTGGGGCCCTGGCCGCCACGGGCCTGGCAATAACCTGTTTTTCATGATTCGCGATCCAGATACAAACTGGCTGGAAATTTCAGCCGAGCTGGAGCTTGTGACCGAGGACCGCCCAACAGGTGCCTGGCAGCATCGTGAAAAGACCCTGAATAGCTGGGGTAAAGCTTACCTTCGCAGCTAGTACCAAATTCTTCAAGGAGCACCTATGCGTTTAATTTCATTTGTCGGCCGAAATGGCCAGTCGGGCTACGGCGCCCAAATTAACGACCAGCAAATCGCCGACCTTTCAGCCATACTGGGCCATCGCTATGCCGATTTGAAAGCCCTGCTGGCTGGCGGGCTGGAGGAAGCAGAAACTGCATTGAAGCTGGCGCCCACCCTTTCCACCCATGAAATTCACTTGTTACCTGTTATTCCCAACCCAAACAAAATTATCTGCGTGGGGCTGAACTACGAAACACATCGCGTTGAAACCGGTCGTCCGAAAGAAGCGCACCCGTCAATCTTTACACGCTTTGCGACCAGCCAAATTGCTGCCGGCGACCCTATTATTCGCCCGCGCGTTTCTACCGCTTTAGACTACGAAGGGGAACTGGCGCTGGTTATAGGGCGCCCAGGCCGGTATATCAAAGCCGCGAATGCGTTCGAGCATATCGCCGGCTATGCCTGCTACAACGATGCATCTATTCGCGACTGGCAGCGACACTCACACCAATTCACGCCAGGCAAGAACTTTGTGGGTACCGGCCCATTTGGCCCGTGGATGATTACACGCGATGAAGTTGCCGACATTGAAGCGCAAACGCTTACCACGCGGTTAAACGGCGAGGTAATGCAGCAAGCCAAAATTTCCGACATGATTTTCTCGATTGGCGAAATCATCGAGTACGTCTCTTCGTTCGCGCCTCTGGAAACTGGCGATGTCATTGCCACCGGCACGCCGGGTGGCGTAGGCTTCAAACGTGAGCCGGCTGTTTATATGAAACCGGGTGACACAGTTGAAGTAGAAATTACGCAGGTTGGCCTGCTGCGTAACCCAATCGCCGACGAGCTTGTTTAAGGGCTAAAGCGGCATGGCAAAACCCAGCTCGGCTGAACGCATGCTGTCTATTCCGCGTCTTTTCACAGAGCAACGCCCGTCTTGGACAGTAGAAGAAGTGGCGGCCGAACTGGGTCTGCCGGTAAGCACAACCTATCGTTACTTTCAAAGCCTGTTGCGTTTTGAATACCTGGACGAAGCGCCGGGGCAAGGTTACTGTCTGGGCCCCGCGTTTATTGAATATGAACGGATTATCCGGGTCACCGATCCACTGGCGAAAGTGGCCGGGCCAATCCTCACCACCTTGGGCAAGACTTTACCACCGGGTTCAACCCTGATTCTTTGTCAGGTGTACCGACGCAAAGTCATGTGTATTCATGAGCAATCTGTTGGTAATGGTTTGGCCCACACCAGTTACGAACGGGGTCGGCCCATGCCACTTTATCGGGGTGCAACGTCGAAAGTCATTCTGGCGCATCAACCCTGGCGCACGCAAAAACGCGAGTATGAACAAAACCAGGCAGAAATTCAGGCGGCCGGGATGGGACACGACTGGAAATCGTTTAGCGCCGGGCTTCGTAACATCCGCAAGCTGGGCTACTGCGTATCGCGCGGGGAAGTTGACGAAGGCCGAATGGGTATAGCTGCGCCGATATTCAACGGCACAAACCATGTTGCACATAGCCTCAGTATTGTCACTCTCGATCAGAAAATCAGTACCGATGCCGAAGGTCGTTTGATTACAGATGTCGTCAACGCCGCTACGTGCATCTCGAAAAAACTTTCAATATCGGTCGCCAGCGACACCACTACATTATGAACAGCGAAACCAGCGTACCTGTCACCATTGTTGGCGCCGGCCCGGTTGGCCTGATGCTGGCCAACCTTCTGGCCGCGTACGAAGTGCCTGTCGTCGTAATAGAGCGCCACACCACTACAGTTCAAGAACCGCGTGCTATTTCAATTGACGATGAATCGCTTCGTGCATTACAGATCCCCGGCCTGGATGCCGCACTGAAAGCCACTTGTGCCATGGACTATGGTTCGGTTTATTTAGGACCCGACAGGCAAGCGTTCGCTTCGGTTTCCCCCACTTCGGCTGAATATGGTCACCCAAGACGCAGCGCTTTTGCCCAGCCTATTTTGGAAGCGATGCTGGCAGAGAACCTGGGCAAGTACCCACATGCGCAAGTTCGCTTTGGCGAAGAAGTACTGGCCCTTGAGCAGAATGACAGCCACGTAGCGCTTACGATTCAACGTGAAGATGGGAATAAGTATGTGCAAACCAGTCAGTATGTTGCAGCATGCGATGGTGGTCGCAGCCCCTTGCGCCACATGCTTGGCATTGGCATGCACGGCAATACTTACGAAAAAAAGTGGCTAATCATCGACCTCAAAGGCACGCACGACAATTTCCGTCAGACGCGTGTTTATTGCGACCCAAGGCGCCCCGGCATAAATTTGCCCGGGCCTAACCGCACACGTCGTTTCGAGTTTATGTTGCTTGAAGGCGAAACTGATGAACAAGTCACCGACATTGATTTCGTGCGCCAGTTATTGAAAGACCACGGGCCAGACGAACACGTGGAAATTGTGCGCAAGCAGGTTTACACCTTTCATGCCCGCATGGCCAATGAGTGGCAAAAGGGGCGTGTTTTTTTGTTGGGTGATGCCGCTCACCTGACCCCCCCTTTTGCTGGCCAGGGCTTAAACAGCGGGCTGCGCGATACGGCAAACCTATCCTGGAAGCTGGCCGCAGTATTACAGGGCCGCTTACCCCAAAAAGTACTAAACAGCTACCAGGAAGAGCGGCCAGAGCATGCCTGGCAGCTAATTGAAATGGCCATGAATTTGGGCAAAATCATGATGCCCGACACCATGCGAAAAGCCAAACTCATTCAAGCCGGATTTCGGGCGTTGCAGTGGGTTCCCCCTGCCAACGATTACATTACCCAAATGCGCTACAAACCCAAGCCGCGGTTCTCGAAAGGTTTTTTTGTGGCCGACGGGGCAAGCCCACGCAACACGCGCGTTGGCCGAATGGTATGCCAACCCGTTCTAGAACACCCCGATCGCAGCCTGGCGCGGCTTGACGATTTAATTGGGAATAATTTTGCCCTAATTGCCTGTCACACTAACCCGGAATTGGCCTTCGACGGGCTGCCTGCACTGCCGTTCGAGCACAGCCTGAACTTGCAGCGTATATGCATTACACCGCGCTTCTATAACCCTTTCCCCGCAGCACCCAATGCCGCCCATACCGTGCGCGATGTTACGGGAGATTTCGAACGGCATTGTCCGGGCGCGCAAAGTGTGTGGTTATTGATTCGTCCGGATCGTTACGTTATGGCGTGTATTCCGCGCGAAAATGGCGAACCTACTGTGCAACAGCTAAACAACCTACTTCAACTTAACTGATAGCGGTCTCGCAACACGTTTTTCTGCACCTTGCCCATTGTGTTGCGAGGCAGCTCGGCCACTACATGAACGTGTTTGGGCACTTTGAAATTGGCTATTAACTGTTTCAACTGAGCTTGAAGAGCTGTGGGCTCTAGCGTAGCCCCCGGCTGCGGCACAACCACCGCTACAACGGCTTCACCAAAGTCCGGATGCGGCACCCCCACCACGGCCGACTCTAACACCCCCGGCAAATCGTCAATAATTAACTCTATTTCCTTTGGATAAACGTTGTACCCGCCGGTAATAATCAAGTCTTTGCTTCGCCCCACTATTACCAAATACCCTTGTTGGTTCCAATGCCCAAGATCGCCGGTGCGAAACCAGCCATCGTTGGTGAACGACTCTTGTGTCTTATCGGGCATCTGCCAATAACCTGAAAAAACGTTGTCACCTCGCACCTGAATATGACCGATCTCGCCGTCGGGCATAGGTTGGTCTGTATCACCCACAACGCGTACAGCAACGCCAGGCAAAGGCCGGCCCACCGTCCCACCCAATCGGGGCCCCTCTTTTGAATCGTATGGATTGGACGTCAGCATCACGGTTTCGCTCATGCCGTAACGTTCAAGAATGGTGTGGCCAGTACGCTGCCGGAAGTTATCGAACGTTTCTTGCAATAACGGGGCCGAACCGGAAATAAACAAACGCATATTTTTACAGTGCGCATGACCAAATTCAGGTTGAGCCAGCAGACGAACATAGTACGTTGGCACCCCCATCATCACCGTACAACGGGGCAAATAATGCAAGGCTTGCTCGATGTCGAACTTGGGCAACCAAACCATACGGGCGCCGGCCAGCAACGCGCCATGCGCCGCCACAAACAAACCGTGCACGTGGAAAATAGGCAGCATGTGCAATAGAACATCGCTCGATTGCCAACCCCAATACCGATGCAGCACTTGCGCGTTCGAGGCCATGTTCAGATGCGAAAGCATGGCACCCTTGCTGCGCCCGGTAGTGCCCGACGTGTAAAGAATAACGCCCAGGTCATCACTTAAAGATGCTACTGTTTCGAAATTAGACGCAAAAGCTGTAGCGGCATCCAGCAATGTTCCCGAACGATCGGCATTAAGGGTTTCAACCCTTACACTACCTTGCTTTTGTACCAGCGCGTCAACCCATGCGCGGTTGGGTTCGCTGCAAACCACAAGCGACGGCTTTGCATCGCCCAGAAAATAAGCCAATTCGGTTTCGCGATACGCAGTATTTAATGGCACGTAAACAAAACCGGCACGCAAAACACCTAAATAAAACATCAGCGCTTCGGGCGACTTCTCGACCTGCACAAGAATACGCCCGCCCGGCGGCATTCCCAAGCTACTTAAATAATTGGCAAACCGCGCCGACGCTTGTTCTATATCGCGAAAACTGTATAGCCGGCTGGGCGTTTCAATAGCAACAGTATCCAGATCGGCCGGAAAACCGGAAGCCAAAATCGAATAAAGATTTTCATTCTTAAACATGCGAGTATTCTGCACTGACAGCGAGTATTCTGCACTTGTAAAAATTAGCATTCTACGGGCAGAATAAGCCCATTGTGATGATAAAACTGAGTAAGACCTAACAAAAATTGGGTAATCAAACCGTCAGGGCATGCAAAGTTCTGAATTTAAATATGGAAAATCTATCGAATTCGCCCAATACCTTACGGTCTTTATTACGGGCCCACGTATGGCCATTGCACCAGCGGCTAGACCAAAGCCCAACCCTTCAGGCCCTAACCCGGCCCGACCTCGATGCACCCTCCTATAGCCGGGTTTTGGGTCGTTTTCGCACCGCATACCAGCATATCGAGCC
>NZLH01000200.1 GCA_002694155.1 Pusillimonas sp.
CTTTTTCGATAACACCCTGCCATACTGACTCTTCTGGGACCGGACCCATGGTAAAATCAATCTCTGCAAAATGCGGCTTGAGAACTTCCTTCCCCTTATTCTTCTTCGACCTAGACTCAAATGGGGCGTAGAGAAAGTCTGTCTGTCCAGACCAGCCGGGGGCAATAATAGGAAGGCCGCTATAGGCTGCCTCGAACAGAGGAAGTCCAAAGCCCTCGCCGTGAGTTAGGGACACCATAGCCTTAATCTTTGGGTGGATATAGAGCGAATGCATTTCTGCTTCGGTTAAGTCTCCGTGAAGAAGATAAACCTTACACTTTCTCTCGGGAATGTCAGGAACACAACTTCTAACAAGTTGCTCCATATGTTCACGGTCAACATAACTATTGTTCTTGATACTTGTCTTGAGAACTAACCCAACCTCTTGGTCCATGTTTTCTTCAACAAACCACTTAATAAGGTTTGCTACATTCTTTCTTGGCCCCCATTGGGCCACCGCCAAGAAGTTAAAGTCATAGTCCAGTTCAAGAATAGGTGTCTCGGGTGCTTGATGGGCCTTCACAGGGTAGTGGGCGACTTCGATAGGTGTAGTACACCTTAGTTCGACCTGTTGACCAGTGGACGGATTATGGCCATGATATACGACATCTGTAAAGCCCTTCTTAGCGTGCTCTGAAACAACGATAACCTTGTCCATCTCATTGGCTTTCTGGATCCAAATAGGGGCAACCTTGTTTGTTTCAATACCTGCTGTTACACCAATATTGATAGGAGCAATACGCTGCCACTCATTTGGGATCGTTACTTGAACTGAAATATCATAGGGGAGCTTTGCATTCATATGATTCTTGCACGCTTCTACTCTGGAATCAATCCAACGGCGCTCTTCGTCATCGATAGAAAGCCAGCCTGTCTCACCCCAGTTGACTGGCAAGACGTGGATATCTAGATGGTCTTCCTGTAGCCTGAGTGCTCGCAAAACAAAGCGGGTGTGTTCACCATATCCTGACTGTGTTAGGGCTGGGCCTCTAACTAAAACTGTTTTCTTCATACGATCTCCCTAATCTCCCATGGCTTATAGCCCTGCCTTGTTTCCCAAGATCCTAACCTTTCGGTCACGTCATCAATCAAATCAATCCATCGCTGTCGGAAAAGATCAAAGTTGTAATTCTTTCGAACATGCTCAATACCAAGTTGGGCCATTTCTTCTCTTTCTTCGGCAGACATATTGTAGAACGTCTCCAAAGCCCCTACAACCTGCTCCTCGCTCAACCTGTCCTCGTAGATGTACGGAACCTGCTGCGAGCCAATAAGGGCCTTTGAGGACGGCTCAAGACCTATTCCGAACCAGTTCTCACCATCTGTTACCTGCTCCTGCAATCCACCCGTCATATTGACGATAATCGGTGTTCCACAAGAAAGTGACTCAAGTGTAGCAAGGCCAAACCCTTCGGCATCAGAGATGTTAATAGTGCAGTCAGCCATATTATACATCAGGGAAAGACCCTCTGGAGGCATCTTGTTTCTAGAGAGAACCACTCTACCGTCGTCCATACCGAATTCCTTGATGATCTCTTCAAGGTCTTGGCCGTTTGGATCCTTTGGGTCAGTATGCATAATTAGGCATACATTCTCTGGTCCGACCTTTTCTGCAAAGTTGTTGAACCAATGAAGAAGTGTACCGGACTGCTTTCGACGAGCATTTCTATTATTCCAAAAAAATACAGTTCTTCCATTGTGCTCTGGGAAATTGGACTCAATGAACTGATTCACAACTTCGTCGTCCAACTTCTTAAATACTTGGTCGTTCACTGCGTGAGGAACATAATGGTTCTCAACGTCAGGTGCTACATTGTTTACAATATCGTGAGTAACCTTTGAGATACTTGCAATAACGTCAGTTGAGTTATACCACTTTGCGTTGAAACGTGGCAGAGGATAGTTATCCCAGACATGATAATAAACCATTGGCAAATTTGCTCTTACCTCGTTTTCGATCTGCCAAAGCCAAGGATAAAAACGAGGGTCAGTCATAAACCAAAGAAGGTCTGGCTTCTGCTCAACCATAATGCGTCTGATTAGTTCAGCATTACCATAACCATCTACCGGGTACACAACCCAATCACGCTCACCCCATCTTGGATCGCTGACTACTTGTGGCTCATAGTTCTGATGTTTAACTGCTCCACCTAGACAAGTAAACTGATACTTACCCGTGAGGATTAGTGCCTCAATCACATACTTGGTCTGAGTACCGACACCGGACGGAGCAAGTGGGTGGTCGGAAATAACCAAAATCTTCTTTTTTTCCATTTATTCCTCAAGGACAATGTTCTGTTTTATAAAATGCACAGTTCTTACAGGACAAGCGATTTTTTATAGAAACATTTCTTGTTATATTTATAACCGCCTTTTCAAGAAATGTCAAGGCATTTTTTACTTTTTTTGGTCCGCTTGTCACACGAAAGATTTCTGTGTTGTTTTTCTTCGCTGTTCTCTTTAGGAGCCCGAAGTGTGTTTCCACCATTTCTAGCGGGATATTGTGCTTTTTAGCCCAAAAGAACTTATAGAGTGTTAACTGATAGTTAATAATCTTATCTGCTTTTTTTCTGGCATTCCAGCCCCAAGAGCAAGTCTTCCAGTCCAAGATATGATATCTGCCGTCAGGCGTCTTCACAACAAGGTCGATAAATCCTTTGAATTTTGTATCGTGGCCTTCAATATCTTCATAAAGTGCTTCTTCTGTCTCCACTACTTCGAAGTCTCCGAAATAGTTTTCCAATTCGTCTTTAAAAGAAGAAACAATAGGAGCATACTGTCCCATCATTTGGCTTCTCAACTTTTCATCAATATCAACTTCTTTTTCATTAAGAGAACCAATCTCTTTTTCGAACTGCTCTAGGAAGTGTGCCTCACGGTCTAGATTTTCATCTAGTAGGCCGTGCTCACACACGCTGTGGATAGCGGTTCCAAAAGCAGTATGAAGATTGCCTAAGAAGCCATTTAGTTTGTCTTTGTATTGTAGTTTGTGCTTAAACGGGCATTCGTGCCAAATCTTAATTTCCGAATAGGAAACGTGCGTCATTCATTCCTCAGTAGAGACCTTCGTTGTTGAAGATCTTGTGCGCCTAGTTCTTTTAGACTTCACAGATTTCTCTTCCTCTATCATAACAGGTTCTGCTGGGATGTCAACTGGAATCTCGAAAATCCACTCTCCGCGTCTTGTTGCCTCACGCCAGTTCTTAACGTGTGCCTCTTTTACACAAGCACCATATTCGACGCCTCTTTCGGTCAAAAGTCGCTGGATCTCACCAGTTCTGATATGGTCTTTAGGAATTCCATAGTTGTAGTTGTATGGTGGCATCTCCACTAAAACGTGTAGCCTGCCCTCACGCTCTTCCACTTCAAATTTGTCTAGTTTAATACTCATCGGTAATAACCTCCTCCACTTTGCTAAATAGTATCGGACTTACCCTTTTTAGGTACTCTCTATCTCCGACAAAATAGTCTTCAAAGCCAACTGACCAGTATTCTCTTAGTGATGTTGCTGCATAGGCAGAGGGCATAATGCCCACTACTAGATTGTTAAGTTGCGCATAACCTACCGCTTCATATAAGAAAAAGTCAAAATCTTCATCATATTCTAAGTTTTCAAAGTCATATTCGGATATATCATACCCCTCTTGCTTTAACTTAGATCTTAGGCTATTTCTCTTTAGCAAAAACTCTCTTGCTAACTTCTGATCACCATATATAACATGTCCATATCTTGTTTCAAGAGAGTGAGAAACTTCATGGATAATGTTTTCTACCAAATCTAACTCTGAAACGATAGAATTAGAAATATAAACTGCACCGTCTTTGTACTGGGCCTCTAATCCCTTGTCAGTTAAAAAATCAAAATCACCAACAAAAAACTCATCAATCTCTTCAAACAAGTGAGCGGGGATCTTTTCTTCCAGTTCTTCCAGGGTTCTAGAAATATTGATTGGAGCTAGAAAGTGCTCTTTTATATAAAACCATTTTCCAAATAAACTGAAGTCTCTTCTTTGGCTTTCTTGTTCTCGTAAAGAGTTTTCTATAATCTTTTGGATCTTACTCTGGTTGTCTAGCATCTAGCATACCCCAACCAGTGTCAGTATCCGAGATGCCCTGCCTGTAGCCTCTGATAAAGTTCTCTTCTGCAACTGCCATAAGAAACTCTGGAAACTCGTGAGAGAAAACATCAACAATCATCTCAACTGTAACATCTCCGTTCCAGACAATCTCTTGCTCTGATTCAACTCTTGCCCTTGCTAACTCACCTTGGTACTTTCTACCAACATAATCAACCAGCCAAGTTTTAAGTTGACTGGTTGGTTCCACTGCGTTTTTTAAGTCCGGGTTTGAAAACTCTTCGGATTCTTTATCTGCGATAATCACATTATCTCCTTTGTAACTTTATTATAATCACTTTAAATAATAATGTCAAGTATTTTACAAATATTTTGCAGCCATTGACGCAACAAGTGATCGC
>NZLH01000201.1 GCA_002694155.1 Pusillimonas sp.
AAAATGTGTACAGTAAATACACTAACTACAACTGAACCAGCTGAATTTAGCACAAGTTTCTGGAGACACAACTATAGATGTGATGAATATGCAAACTTCTATGGAGAAGATTATCCATGGGAAGTAGAGGTAGTTAATCACACAGGTCAACTTGTTACTACATTACGTAGTATAGAGTATCATCTAGAAAGCTTTATCTATAAAGGGGATATGCATAACGGATGTAATGATGATAAGTGGCATGATCTTGACTATAACTTTGATGAGGTTATAATACATAACACAGAACAAGTATCTGGTAAATTAGTATTATCACTTACACCAAAAGAACAACCTATACAAGCTTTAGCATATCCTATAATAAATGCTACAGACATAAATATATTATATTCTAAAGAAGAACAAAAGTATAGATTTAATCAGTTCTGGGATATAACAAATGATAGAGGTGAGTTTAGTATAGCACAACAAACTATATTTAATACTCAACCAAATGGATATATTAGAGATTTAAATATTAATAATTTAAACTATGATAAATCAGAAACACAACGCAAAAAGTTTAGACATTACTACAATAAGATGCTTTTAAGAAAGACTAAATCAGAAGGTAGAAAGATGATACTTAGACTTAACAACTTTAAATTTCAAACATCACAGAGATAATGGATAGTAAAAAGTTTACAAAGACTGAAAGAAGAGGATTACCAGGTGGACCTAATGAAGTGTTTACCTACGTAACAGGTGTGTTCTCTACTGAAGGATATAAAAATGATAGTCCAGACAAAGACAATCCTTTTAATATTATTCCGTCAGGTAATATTACTATGAAAGATGTAGACTTTCCTGTTATGGGTATAGATAACTTAGGAAACAAAAAGATGATGATGCCAGGTGGTGAGTATGAATTTCCTGGTGATATGGTATTTGAAGTACCTATGGGTAAGTCAGGTATAGAAATAAAGCCTGAGAATAGAGGCAAGTTTACAAGATGGGCTAAGAAACGTGGTATGACTGTTAAGCAAGCGTATACAAAGGTTTTAGCAAATAAGGATAAATACCCTCCATCAATTGTAAAGATGGCTAATTTTGCACGTAATGCAGCCGGATGGAAAAAAGGACAAGAAGGAATGGAACTTCCTAGCCCACCTCCTGGTCAAGAAACTTTATATGATGGTTCACCACCATCTTCTAGTGCTTTAGTAAACTTAGAAAGAAATATAAATCAAATGATAGGTAACCCTATGTATAGAAATCAATTTGATGCTAAGCTATTAGAACAATTTAAACCTGTTGCTGAAAAATATAAAATGATAGTTGATGATTTAAATAGTTATGCTGCTCTACCTGAAGATAAATTTAATCAAAAAGAATTTGATGCTTTACAAAGAAATCTTAAAAAATTTTTAGATACTGAGGGTAAAGAATTAAATGCTGTAATGAATGATCCTGTTGTTGATGACCCAATGAGACATGCTATTGCAGGAGCAAATGCTGCACAAAATATCCAAGCTCTTGTTCAAAATGCACCACTATATGGAAAGTTCTTTGACCAGTTTGGTATAGATACTGCAGCAGGGTTTTTAGGCTCTAACTTATTTGGTATAGGTCATGAGCTAACTAGATTTGGTACTGATGACAGACCATTAAAAGTTAAACTAAAAGAATCTTATGAAGATATATATAATAACTTTGTAGGTTCTGTAGAAGGTTTAAGAACACCAGATAGATCTGAGCTTACAACAAAATTATATGACTTATTTCTAAAAGGTAATTTAAAATCAGGTAATATAAGTTCTAAGGAGTATCAAAAAGGTGGTGAGCAAGAAATACCAACACAAATGCTTGATGAAGTTGTAGTTACCGCACCGGAGAAAAAAAGATTTTTAGATACAACACTTGGTAAGATATTGACATCTCCTATAAGACAATTAGATAACGCAGTACAAATACTAGGTATACCAGGATCAATAATAGCAGAAGGTATTGAAGGCATAGGAGGAAAAGGTGATGGAAGATTTAATTTAAAAGACATAATACCAGATTTTAATAAGAATATATTTCAAGAAGGTGCATTTGGTAAGACTCCTTCACAAGTCTTAGATGTATCAGGAGTTCCTGGATTTTTATTAGATGTTGCAACAGACCCTTTAACATATGCAGGAGGAGCAGGATTATATAGAAAACTTGCTACAACAGGTGCACAAAAAGCACCTAAGACATTTCTTGATTTAACCAAACTCCGTCAGAGAGGTATAACTGGTGTTCCAAAAGTAATTGATGCAGAGGATACAGCTAAGATGTATTTTAAGATTGATGATTTAGTTAAGAATCAAAAAAACTTAGATGAAGCATTGGAAATGCTTGCAAGTGGAGCAGATGAAATAGACGATTTCATAAAGATGAGGTTAAAGACAGTTGCACCAGGGACTAAAGGTTATGAAAAACTTGTTAGAATGCAAAAAGACTTTATTGATAAGACAGTAAAGAAACAGTATGATGGTGACTTTAGTAAATTATTAGATGAGTTTAAATTAAGTCCTGACAAAACTGTAAATGATTTAGCAGAGCAAATGACCAAGATGAGGCTCACAGAATTAGAAAAAATGACTAGCATAAATAGACAAGCCAGAAGGATGTTAGATGATGGCTTTGGTGATCCAAGTCATAAATACTATTACGTTGCTAGAGAGCTTGTTGGTGACAATGCTAAAAAATTATTATCACCAAATGCATTTTTCCGTCCTAATCAAACTCCACAGCTTACATCAGGTAAACTTGATGAAATACTAGATCTAGTAAAATTTGGGGAGTTAGATAAATTAGCATATGGAACCAAACCTGTGCAAAGATTTGGATTACTTGATGGTAGAGGAAACATAGGTATTGGTCCTGCATTTACTAGAGACCCAGATATATTAAGATCTGTGTTAGATCATGAATTAGCACATGCATTTAGTTTAGGAAGAAGAACTCCGCTTGCAGATCAACTAAGAAAGCTAAAACCTAAGTCAGGAATTTCATCTGTAGATGAAGCAGGTAATGCCTCTGCGCAATCACTGGATGCTGTATTATCAGGATTGGCAGGAGATTATAGATATTTTTCAAGTGGTCCAAAAATTAAATATGTTGATGATGTACTTAGAGATGCTCCAGCTGGGTTCGGTGATGAGCCAATGGCTTTTGCAGCAGAATTAAAAAGATCTATGATTGATAGAGGACTAATTAGTGGTTATGATGATATAATAACACCAGAAATACTAGAGCAAGCATCTAAATCTTTTAGTCAAAATCCTGCAGGAATTATGACAGTTGTAGATGATTTATTTGCTATAAGTCCTAAAAATTATAGACCTAAGCGACCAGGTCAAAAAGGACCACAGAGTCAAAAATACTTAAGTAATACAAGACTACTTGACTTTCTTGATCCTAGTGAATATCCAGAGTTAGCTAAACTGTTGAATAAGATACCTGCTGTTGCACCTATAGCTGTAGCACCTTCACTATTAGAGGAGCAAAAAGAGGGAGGTACTGTTTCATGGCAATGGAAAGGTAAAACATATTCTGGTACACTTATACCTAGTATGGAAGATGCTAATAATAGATATGCTAAAACCCATAATGGCAAAATTAAAACATTACCAAAAAAGAAATTAGGTGGTAAACTTAGAATATATAAGGACTTTATAAACGGTGTATATGATAAAAGTCCAAACATTGAGTATGTACAAAGTGTATATGATAAACTTAATAGAGTTTATTTAGGTCAAGCAAAAGAGGCAAATATGAGTGTGCCTAATTACATAATGACATATTTAGTAGATGACTAAACATTAGATATTGTCCTTATTAATTTGTATATTATAGATATAGTATGAGTATAAGAAAGTTACATAAAAAAAGTTTAAACAAAGCAGTGGAAGGCAGAGACTTCAGGTATCGTCCTAGATACATGCCATTAAACTATGGTATAGAGCGTGGTGGTTTAAATATTGCTGATGCTTTTAATGTTTTGAAAAGCGGCTTCCAAGATTTTTTTGGTGGTCAAGATGCTAATAGTGACGGATTTAAAGATGGTCTTTTCAGAGATATGAAAGAAAAAAGGCAGTTCCGTAAGGATGTAGTTTTACCTAGAATGTATGGCTATAAGGTTATGTATGATGAAGATACTACACCTGGCACTTATGAATATGATGCACAAGACTTGTTTGAAGCATCAAAGTTTGGTAATAGACTGTTAGGTAAAAATGTAATTAATCCTACAGGTGATTTGAACTATAGTAATGATCCTAATGATCCTAATAATACTTTCTTTACTGGGACTACAATAACAGCAATGAACAGAGATAGTTCTAATGCTCCTGAAGGTATAACTACTTTAACACCTGGTATGACACAAACTTTGATTAATGAATCACAAAAGATGGCAGGTTTACCTGTTACTGACTTTACTAATAGACGAGAATCAAAAAAGTTTGGTAATGTTCTAAAGGGTATTGGTAGTACTGTAGAAACTGCAGCTAATGATGCAGGTGCTTTCTTTGATAGGCTAGGTAATAACTTAAGTGATGTATATAATAAGTTAATTGAGCAAGGTGAGATTACATTAGAAGATATTGAAAATAAAACAGAGAATTTTACAAAGTCTTTGCAGAATTTTTATCAAACACAAGTAAAAGATAGATTTAATCTACAATATGGTGGAATGGTAAAACCATCTAGAGAGTATGATCAAATGAGATTGCTAGAAATAGCTGACCTATTGAAATCAGGTAAACTTACTGAGTCACAAAAAAACAGCCTTACTAGTGAGTTACAGAACATTTCTTCTATGGAAAATCAATTTTTAGGTAAGTTACAATCTAATATATCAAACTTAGATGATGCTGTAAGACAAGGAAATGTACCTGATGCTGAGTCTAGTATATTTTTTGATCCTGATGGCAGCCCTGGAAATATACCAGGCGGTGGATTTGTACGCCCAAAGCTTTTGAAATGGTTAGAAGAAAATCAAGGTATGGGTTGTAATACATATGCTTGTTCTATATTAAATAAAGTAGGTTATACATATCCTATAAATATGGAACCTTTTGAATATCTTGGACAAACATATAAAGGTGGAGATCCTATAGCTGTAATACCAGGTAATTTAGCTCAGGACTCTAGGTATGATTATAAGACAGGACGTGAAGGTTTTGTCTTTGTCAATGACAATGATGTTCAACCAGGAGATTATGGTAGAATAGGCTATCCTCAAACAAATCATGCAATACTTTATACTGGAGATAAAGATTATGAAGGTAATCCTATATCTGTGTATAACCCAGGTAGTTCATCAAGAGGACTTAAAGTTTCTAGTTATTACACACCTTTTGTAGAAAATGTTAATACATCAGGACAAACTGATACTGTAAGGTATATAGGAAATACTAATTATATTAATGAACTTATGGGTATGTTAGAGGGTATTGAGCCTATAAAAAATGTAGAGCCTGTAAGTGAAGTAGAAGCAGCTCCTCCAAAAGGACAATATGGATTCAACTTTCAAGGAACTCCACTTCCTGTATTTGAAGACCAAACTACATATACTGTAAATCCAAACTTTGATTTTGCATCATTATTGAGTCCTTTATTACAGAATCAACCATCAGAACAATTTATTAATGACCAAGCAGATTTAGATTTACAAATGAGATTTCCTGACTTAGGTCCTACTCCAGCTCAACAAGAAGGCAGAGACGTATCAACTCCTATATTTGCTAATACGGAGCAGGTACAAGTAGGTATACAGAATCCTGCTCCACCAGAGGTTCAAGGGCTTAAAGTAAAAAGAGATTTTGGTAAAGGGTTGACAGGTCTAAAGAATAGAGCATTTACAGCACTTAATAGAATAGAGAGTAGTGTACCATATCAGGCATTTGTAAGAGGTTCTGATTTTGCAGTGGGTGCAGCTTCTGTATTAAATGATATGTTTCAAGGCAGAAAATTTAATGAAGTGGAGGAAGAACTACAAGATATGAGAATGGCAGATAATCAATTTGGTGTATCTGAAATAACAGACAGAGGTTTATATGATACAAACACAGGTTTGTTAAGACCTGATATGTCTGTAACTACTTCATATGGTAAGGATGGTGGTGAGGTAGAAGTAGATGATAAAACATTAAAACAACTTATAGCAGCTGGCGCTGATATAGAAATAATAGAATAATTATGGCACGTATTAAAATTAAAAAAGTTCCTAACGGCTTTGAAGTTAAAAACGGCAAGCTTCTTAAGAAAGCATCTTATGGAGGCGGTTTTGTAACAGGAGACCAGATGGACTATGGGTTAGTAACTACTTATGGAGCAGACAACGGTAATGATAAAAAAGAAAGTAACGTTAGGTTTTCTTTAGCATCTGTACCTAGAGAGTTTGCTAATATAGAAGCAGAAGGTGGTGAGACAGTATTAACTGATTTAAATGGTAATGGATCATTTGGATTATATAACATAACTGGACCAAGGCATAGTCAAGGCGGTGTCCCAATGTATTTACCAGATCAGTCATTTATTTTTTCTGACACACCAAAGATGAAGATGAAATCTGATGAGCTAGCAAAGTTTGGAATAGAAAGTAGAAAGGGAATGACTCCGGCTGCAATATCTAAGAAGTTTCCATTGAATGAATTTAAAGCTGCAGCAGGAGATCCTGAGTCAGATTATATTACTGAAAAAAGTGCAGAGCTTATGTTAGATAAAAATATGATGAGTTTATCTAAATTAGCATTTGGTCAAGAAATGAAAAAAGGTTTTGAAGATGGCGTACCAACAGCAGCCTTCCCTTTTATACAATCTTTAGGTGAAGATCCTGTAAACTTTGCAGCTATGATAGATGCACAAATAGCACAAAGAAACTCAAAAGCAGCTTATGGTTTAGAGATAGCAGAAGATAAACAACCTGTTTTACCTAAAGCACAAGATGGTATTGAAACAATAGACTTTTCTACCTTACCAACGGCTATACGTAATTCAATACAATCTTTGATAGATAATGCACCAGATAAAAATGATCCTGAACTACAAAGACAGATTAAAGCAATTATAGATAGAGTTAATGCTGTACAAGATTCAGATGATATTAGTAGTGAAGATAGAGAGGAAGTTATAAATGATGTTGCAGAAATTGTTGCAGACAATGTTGAAGAACTTCAAAAGATAGGAAGACTGCCTCTTATAACAGCGGACATGGCAAAAATAGATAATCTACTTAAGAGTTCAGGTATAGATGTACAGGCGGTAATGGATGTTGGTGACAAAGGAATAGAAGATACACAAAACCGAGCAGAGTCAGGTCTGTATGGTGATGTTACTATGGAAAACTTACCACAGTGGTTTGAAAATAATAAAGCATTATTAGAAGATCTTGGCTATTCATCTTATGACGCCTTAACTGAAAAGTTAGGAGATGAGTGGTATAAAGACGAAGAATTTGTTAGAGGTTTTCAAGATGCTAAGAATAAATCATTAAGTGATAAATATGATAATGATCCTGAGTTAAGAGCACAGCTAGAAGAAAGAGGCATTACTAAAGACCAATTTATTAAAGCATATGGATTTAGAACTGATGGTGCAGATGGTGAGACAGACTCTATTGATGGTAAGTTTGGTGAGTATACACTAAATAGAAGAGACTTTTTTGGATTACCTGAGGAAGAAGAACCAGAAGAAGAAGATCCACAAGAAGAACTACCGCCAGGTAAAGTACCACCAATCCCTGATTTCTACAGACAGGACATGGTTAAGATGGATGCACTGTCTAAAAGAGACAGAGGTTTATTTACACCTGATAGAATGGCCGTAGAACAAATAGAGTTAGATCCAGTGCTAATGGATCCTACTAGAGCTATTGCAGCTATAAATGAACAAGCAGCTATAGGGGCTGACGCAGCAGGAATGTTTGGACCACAGACACTTAGCGCTAATACTGCAAGGAATACAGGTACAGCATTTAAAAATATTGCAGATACTATTGCTAAATATGATGCTGCAAATGTAGGCATCTTAAATAAAGCAGATACTATGCAAGCTAGATTTGATCAGCTAACAGATGCAGAAGAACGTAAAAACTATGCTGAAGTTACTGATGGCACTAATCTAGCGTTACAAAATTATATGGATGAGAGAAATCTAGATAGAGAGCAGTTTGCTGATTTATATGCTAATGCTTTAACTAATAGAGCAAATACATATAACCTCAATACATTGATACCATATTTTGATATAGATCCTAGATCAGGAGGTATGGTAGCAAATGTAGACACTGCAGGATTATTTCAGCCACCAAAACCAGCAGATCCATATGCACAGTTAGAAAAATTAATGAATTTATCTAAACTTGCAAATGCAGCAGGATTACAAACAGAACCAATAAATGTCAATCAACTTTTTAATCAAGGCTCTGGTATGACAGCGGCACAATCACTATTACCTATTATGGGTAACTTAGGTTATCAACAGAATCCAGTGCCTCCTGCAAAAAAAGGTAAAACAATTAAAGCACCAGTTGTACCATTTTATATTGGAACCACTGATGGTAGAAGAAAGTAAACAATAAAAGTGTATTGATTAAATTTCTTACACATTAAAAATTTTAGTAATTTAGATTATGGCAACATATGTACAAGGATATAAAATGTATGACAGGGAACCAACCCCTTTTGTACCTGATTACAAGTTTTTATCTAATGTTTTAGAAACTAGACAAAACAGATATGTTCAAAACTATAAGGCCATTAATGAAGCATATGGTAGAGTTGTATATGC
>NZLH01000202.1 GCA_002694155.1 Pusillimonas sp.
CTAGCATGTTTAAACGTACCGTTTCCGCAGCTGTTCTAGCACTGGGTTTAACTTCCGCGCCGTTCATGGTTGCAGCCCAGCAATCGGGCGCACCTCAAGGGTCGGTAACTACACAGCCACAGGCAGTAGATTCCTCGCAATTTTCTGACTCAGATCTGCAAAAGTTTGTTGCCGCATCTCAAAAGGTTGCGGTCATTTCTCAAGACTATGCACCAAAGCTGCAAGAAGCTAAAGACCCGACTGAGCAACAGAAAGTACTGGAAGAAGCCGATCAAAAAATGATTTCCGCTGTAGAAAAGGAAGGCATGAGTGTTGATCAGTTTATGATGATTAACCAAACTGCCCAGCAAGATCCTGCATTAGCTCAGCGTATTCAGGGTATGGCGCAATAATACAGTCCAAAGTTCTCTCGTTTGTTCATCTTGCGCGGTGCGATTCTTTTTGGGTCGCACCGTTTTTTTAATTTGATTTAGTGTCTCTTTGCAGGGGATAATCCTGCTCTTGAAGTGGGATTGTTCGTAGCAAAGCCTTTGGCCTTGCCCTGAAAGTTGTCGATGCAGTCGCGGTAGCGGCCACATTCGTGAAAAATTGTTGAAGAGACACGTATGTTTTACTCTTTGCGCCATCCAGGTGTAATGGCCGTTACCTTGGCTGCAGCCGGAACTATCATGGTAACCATGGGAATCCGGCAAACCTTTGGCCTGTTTGTCAGCCCTATTAATAGCTCAACCGGCATGGGTATTGCCACTATTAGTTTGGCCTTGGCAATTGGGCAGTTCACATGGGGTGCCGTCCAGCCTTTGGCGGGGGCGGTGGCCGATCGTTACGGTTCGCAACGCGTTTTGGTAGCGGGAACGTTAATTCTCGCTTTAGGCTGCGCAATTACACCTTTTATGAATGACGGCTTTGGCCTAACGGTTGCACTTGGTTTACTGGTTTCAATAGGTTCGGGAATTGGCAGTTTTTCTGTGTTGTTAGGTGCAGCAACAAATCGCCTGCCTGTCGAGTCCAGAGGTTCAGCGTCGGGCATTATTAACGCTGGTGGTTCTTTTGGCCAGTTTGTTTTTGCCCCTGTTGCCCAAAAATTGATTCAAGCCGTCGGTTGGATGGGCGCGTTGTGGGCCATGGCATTAATGGCGCTGGCTACGCTACCTTTAATTGGTCGTTTGTCTGGCAAAAACATTAAACAGCCCGTTCCACCCGCGTCGGGGGAACTAAGGATGGGGCACGCGCTGCGAGCTGCGGCCAAAGACCGCAGTTATTGGTTGTTGCACATCGGGTTCTTCACTTGTGGGTTTCATATTGCATTTTTGGTAACCCACTTGCCTGGGGAAGTGGCTTTATGTGGCTTGCCACCTTCGGTGGCAAGCTGGTCGCTGGGAATTATTGGCTTGGCTAATATTGCCGGCAGCATTTATGCCGGTAATTGTATTTCCAAGTATCGTAGCAAGTATGTTCTGGCCGCGATGTATGGCTCACGTGCTTTGTTAATTATTTGGTACTTAATGATGCCTCGCACCGAATGGGTGTTTTACCTTTTCGCCGCGGGCCTGGGTTTTACATGGTTGGCAACGGTACCACCTACAGCAGCAATTGTAGGGAAGCTATTTGGTACGCGCTATTTCTCCACGTTGTTTGGTTTAACCTTGTTTTCACACCAGTTAGGGGGGTTTCTGGGTGCCTGGTTGGGTGGGCTGGCCATTACGTATTTTGGTGATTTTATGTGGATGTGGTACGTAGATATGGCATTGGCCGCACTTGCCGCAATTGTGAATTTACCAATAAAGGAAAGCCCCGTTGTACGACACCGTTCTGTTTCTGTTGGTACTTGACGCTGTCTCTTCTAAACGCACGGTGTCGGTTGAATGCCACTCGATTACGCGGCAGACTGGTTCATCAGGCGTCGCAAGCTGTCTCGTTCTAGTAGCCAAGAAGCAATAAATGCAAATACCAGCCCCCAGAAGGGTGCGCCAATATTGAAGATGGGTACGCCGGCAACGGAAACCACGAATGCAACCAGAGCGCCTAACGGGCACTCTCCCCGGAATGCCGTTTGGAAGGTCGTTTGCAGTACACGCATCATGGCCAGGCCGCCAATTAACCCTATTAAGGAAAGAGGCAGGGCCAGAGCAAATGCAGTAGCCATCGGAGCGAACAGGGCGAAAACAATCATAAGCAACCCGACGACCATGGCCCCCAGCCAGTGTTTTTTAGGGTCGCCGCCAGACACAATAATGCCGTTGACGGGCCCGGTTAAGCAGGCTGGAACCGAGCCGGTAAGGGCAAGAAGAATAGAGCCCCAGCCGGTTGTGGTTGTAATTGTCTTTACCGGTGCTTCGTAGCCGGCATTTTTTAATATGGCAATGCCCTGTGCGTTTTGAATACCCAGCACTGTCACCATCAAAGGAATCACTAGCTCTAACATGGCTTGAATCGAGAATTCAGGCATGTAGACCGTAGGGCGCGCAAATAATCGAGTCGTTTCAGGAATAGGTGCCATGGCGCCAATGGCCCACGCCGTTATCCCGCCGGCAATAATGGCGGCCAAAACTGGTGGAATATACCGGGCTAGTGTTGGAACCAGGGTAAAGAAGAGGAAAACAAATAAGGTGGCGCCTGAAAGGAGGGCATTATCGGTAAATGCAGTAACAACCTGGATACCCAGTGGCAGAAACACACCAGCGACCATGCCCATCACAATAGGCATGGGAATTGCTCGCATAACGCGTCCAATCAGGCCGCTCCAGCCAAGTATGGCAATGACGATACCCGTAACCCAGTAAGCGCCAATTACCTCGGCGAAGCTCAAGTGTGTAAGGGCGGGGGGAAGTAGCAATGCGCCGGGAATCGTCCAGGCGATAACCAGCGGCTGACGGTAGCGCCAGCAAATCCAAAGTGTAATAAACCCCGCAATACCGTAGCCGCCAAAAATCCAGGAAGATAGGTCGTGCTCGGTTAAGCCGCCCGCTTGCCCTGCTGCAACCAAAATGGCCAACGGGCCGGTAGTGCAGAACAAATAGGCGGTGATGCTGTTGCTGAATGTGTGGCGGTCTGGCAGGTAATTAGCCAAACGAGACCCGCTGGTGCTTTCGGTGCGGACGCTGTTAGACACGGTGTCTCCCCCATTTTTATTGTCCGTGCGTGTAATATTTTTGTCAGTATACGCAGTATATTACACGCCAAGACGTATTCAGTTGTAATGGGGGAGGTGCTAATAAATGGATAGCGTGGTGCTATGCATTTACTGGTTCAACGCGATTGTCGCCATTGGAGTCTTTCACCACATGTAAGGTTTGGGTTGGGAAGGCAATTTCTGCGCCATAGCCTTCAATGATCTCGCCGATTTTTAGCAATACATCTTGCTTTATTTCGTGATAGGTAACCCATACCGTCGTTTTGGTAAAGGTATAAACCATAAGGTCAAGCGACGACGGCCCATACTGCAGAAAATTGACGATCAGCGTTTGGTCCTGATCAATTTCAGGATGATTACGCAGCATTTCTTTAATATCGTTAACAATGGCGCCAACATGGGCGAAATCATCGTAACGGACACCAATTGTCTCGCTGATCTGGCGGTTGGTCATGCGTGACGGATTTTCAACCGCAATTTGCGTAAAGACACCATTGGGCACATAAAGTGGCCGTTTGTTGAAGGTGCGAATGCGTGTTAAGCGCCAACCAATTTCTTCTACAGTGCCCTCAATTTCGCGGTCGGGTGAGCGCACCCAGTCGCCCACAGCAAAGGGGCGATCAAGGTAGATCATGAGGCCGCCAAAGAAGTTGGCCAGCATATCCTTTGCGGCAAAACTAACTGCCAGCCCCCCAATACCGCCAAAAGCCAAGAGGCCGGAAATGGAAAAGCCCAGGCTTTGCATGCCGACCAAAACGGCAGTAATTAGTACTGAAATTCGAAGTAGTTTGCCAATTGCGTCAACCGTTGTGACGTCAATCGGTTCATTCTTGGCGCGTTTCTGGGCAATGATGCCTCGCTCAACATTATTGATGAAGCGCACAACAAACCAGGTAATACACCCGATAATGCCAACGATACGCGCTGGGTCGATAAAGTCTAGCAGTGTGACATCTGTTTCAACTTGCAGAATCTCTGCCGCGAATGATAGCCCGATAATCCAGGCCACAATGGTTACCGGTTTGCGAGCGGCCTCAATTAAGGCGTTGTCCCAGTATGTCTTGGTCTTTTGGCTGCGCGATTCTAACTTGTTCAATACGCGACGCAGGAAATAGTTGGCAATAACCACTGCCAAAACGACCAGAAAAACTTGAATGGTCAGGGCGACCATTTCTCCGCTGCCGGTCCATTCGGATATTTTCTTCGAGATATCTGTAAGAAGTTCTTCTTCCATTATTTAAATCCTGGGTTGCAAAACGGCCTAGTGTAACAAGCACGATTTCAACGGGCCAATGACCCGGAAACTACCAGAGC
>NZLH01000203.1 GCA_002694155.1 Pusillimonas sp.
GGTTTGCGCAAAATTACCGAGGAAGGGGTCAAATTTGCCTCTCCCATCGACGGGTCTCGTTTGTTCCTTACACCTGAAGAATCCATGCGCATTCAGCGCGCGCTAAATTCCGACATTGTTATGGTGTTCGACGAATGCACACCCTATAAAATCGACGATCGCCCTGCCACACATGAAGAGGCCGCGCGTTCTATGCGTATGTCGTTACGCTGGGCGCAGCGCTCGAAGACTGCTTTTAACGAGCTGAACAACCCAAATGCATTATTTGGTATCGTGCAAGGCGGAATGTATGAAGACCTGCGCGACGAATCCTTGGCCGGGCTTACTCAAATTGGGTTTCACGGGTACGCCATTGGCGGCTTGTCAGTAGGAGAGCCAAAAGAGGAAATGATTCGGGTTTTACGCCACGTTGCACCGAAAATGCCCGACAACGCGCCACGTTACTTGATGGGCGTTGGCACACCCGAAGACTTGGTAGAAGGCGTAAGCCAGGGTGTCGACATGTTCGACTGCGTGATGCCAACACGCAATGCCCGTAATGGCTGGTTATTTACCAGGTATGGCGATATTAAAATTCGTAATGCGCGCTATAAAGACGACACGCTACCGCTTGACCCCAGTTGCGCCTGTCACACCTGCAAGCATTTTTCGCGTGCATACCTGCATCACCTGCAACGTGCCAACGAAATTACCGGCGCCCGGCTGAACACCTTGCATAATCTTCACTTTTATCTAAACATAATGGCCGAGATGCGCGAAGCAATCGAGAACGGCTCATTTCAACATTGGAAGGCAAAATTTGCTGAAAATAGATCGCGCGGCATCCAATAGCCAGATATCGCTACAATAGAAAGCTAAACCTAAAAATCAGGAGTAATGAATGTCCCTTGTTGACACCCTTTTCCTCACCCTCGCCCAAGCTGCCGGCGAAGGTAATGCACTGATGGGCATGCTGCCCATCATTTTGATGTTCGTCATTTTGTATTTCCTTATGATCCGCCCCCAAATGAAGCGGCAAAAAGAGCATCGCAATATGGTGGCTGCATTGGCCAAAGGCGACGAAATCATTACCACTGGCGGCATGCTGGGCAAAGTCACCAAAGTTAGCGACAGCTATATCACTGTTGAAGTAACCTCGCTGGCCGACAAGCCTGTTGAAGTGGTTTTACAACGCACAGCTGTGGCGTCCGTGTTACCCAAAGGCACCATCAAGGCCCTGTAAGTCACTACCGGCTCATTTTTAGCCCCGTCTTTCTACAAACGGGGCTTGTTTACATTTCAACCGTTGATCCGCAATGAACCGTTATCCACTCTGGAAGTATCTTATTGTTCTGGTAGCCGTCGTTATTGGGCTTCTTTACACGCTGCCCAACTTTTTCGGCGAATCTCCAGCAGTTCAAATTGCACCTGCCAAAACTGCGGTCAAGGTTGAAGCAAATATGTTGGGCCGCATCCAGCAACTGCTGGATGCACAAAACATTCCCACGACCGGCGCCTTCTTCGAACAAAATGGTCCGGTGGGAACAGTGCGTTTCCGTTTCGACTCAACCGATACACAGCTTCAAGCCAAAGACGTTATCGAAACAGAATTGAATCCCGACCCGGCCGACCCCGATTACACCGTTGCCCTGAATCTGCTGCCTTCATCACCAAATTGGCTTACGGCACTAGGTGCAAGCCCAATGTACCTGGGCCTCGACTTGCGAGGTGGTGTTCACTTCTTGCTGCAGGTTGACATGCAAGGCGCACTAACCGGGCGCTATGACTCTTTATCTAACGATGTTCGTGTCATTCTTCGCGAAGACGGTATCCGTACAGGTGGTGTAGAGCGCGACGGCATGTCAATTGTGGCGCAATTCGACAACGAAGATGCTGCTAATAATGCGGCCTCGGTACTGCGCAGCCGGTTGCCTGAAATGATTTACTCAGTGACAGAAAACGGCGATCAATTTGTGCTTACTTCCCGGTTAACCGAAAACGCCGTAATGGAAGTGCAAAGCAATGCCCTGCAGCAGAACATCACCACACTACACAATCGCATTAACGAGCTTGGCGTTGCCGAGCCCATTATCCAGCGTCAGGGTGCCGATCGTATTGTGGTTCAACTGCCAGGCGTACAAGACGTTGCCAAAGCCAAAGAAATTCTGGGGCGTACAGCAACACTTGAAATTCGCATGGTCGACGAATCCCAGTCGGCACAAAACGCGTTGGCAGCCGGCCGCGTACCATTTGGGCTGGAACGCTACGAAGACACCGATGGGCGACCATTGCTGTTGCGTCGCCAGGTTATCCTGACAGGCGAAAACCTGCAAGACGCGCAACCAGGGCGTGACCAGCAAACTCAACAAGCCGCCGTTAACCTTACCCTCGACCAAAAAGGCGCGCGTATATTCCGTGACGTCACCCGCGATAACGTAGGCAAACGCATGGCCATTCTGCTATTTGAAAAAGGTAAAGGCCAGGTTGTTACCGCACCCGTTATTCGCAGTGAAATTCCAGGTGGCCAGGTACAAATCTCAGGCAGCATGACCGCACAAGAAGCCTCTGATATTGCGCTATTGTTGCGTGCAGGTGCTTTGGCGGCACCCATGGAGATCATCGAAGAGCGCACTATTGGCCCAAGCCTGGGCGCAGAAAACATTGAAATGGGTTTTAACTCGGTTGTTTGGGGCTTTGCCGCATTGGCCTTGTTCATTATGGTGTACTACCACTTGTTCGGCGTGTTCTCTACTGTTGGCCTAAGCTTCAACATTTTGTTGCTATTGGGCGTATTGTCGATGCTGCAGGCAACGCTAACGCTGCCAGGTATTGCCGCACTGGCCCTTACCCTGGGTATGGCAATTGACGCCAACGTCCTTATTAACGAACGTATCCGCGAAGAGCTACGAGCGGGCATGTCGCCACAACAGGCAATTCACCAAGGGTTCGAGCGCGCCTGGGGCACCATTCTCGACTCGAACCTTACAACGCTTATTGTGGGTTTAGCCCTCTTGGCATTCGGTTCCGGGCCAGTCCGTGGTTTTGCCGTCGTGCACAGCATCGGCATCTTAACTTCCATGTTCTCTTCTGTTGTGGGTGTGCGTGCGTTGGCCAACCTTTGGTACGGCCGCAAACGCAAGCTACAAAGCATTTCGATCGGGCAAATCTGGAAGCCAAAAGACTAAGCCTCGCCAACATGCAATTATTCGCCCCAATTACCTAGGCAACACATAATGGAACTCTTTCGAATCAAACGCACCATCCCGTTCATGCGCCACGCGCTGGTGCTGAACCTGATCAGTCTGATCACCTTTGCCCTGGCCGTATTCTTTATTGCCACCCGCGGCTTCCATTTATCCATCGAGTTCACCGGCGGCACCGTAATGGAAACCCATTACCAGCAATCGGCCGATCTCGGGCAAATTCGCAGCACGCTGGCAGACATCGGTTATGCCGACTTTCAGGTTCAAAATTTCGGCACTTCTCGCGACGTCATGATTCGCCTGCCCGTTGCCCAAGGCGAAGACGCAACGGTTCAAAGTGAAAAAGTCATGGCGGCATTACAGGTCGACACACCCGATGTAGAACTTCGGCGCGTAGAGTTTGTTGGCCCGCAAGTGGGCGAAGAGCTGGTAACCAATGGCCTGTTGGCACTATTGTGTGTCGTCATTGGCATCATGATTTACCTGGCACTACGCTTTGAATGGAAGTTTGCTATTGCGGGGGTGGTGGCCAACTTTCACGATGTCATCATCATCCTGGGCTTCTTCGCCTTCTTCCAGTGGGAATTTTCGTTAGCCGTGCTGGCGGGCGTCCTGGCGGTACTGGGCTATTCGGTGAACGAGTCGGTGGTGATTATGGATCGTATCCGTGAAAACTTTCGCAAACAGCGCCGGGCCTCGACCACCGAGATTATCGACGGCGCAATTACCCAAACAATTTCCCGCACCATCATCACCCACACTTCCACGCAAATTATGGTGCTGTCGATGCTGATCTTCGGTGGCCCAACGTTACATTACTTCGCGTTAGCACTTACCATTGGCATCTGGTTCGGCATTTACTCGTCCGTTTTCGTTGCCGCAGCAATAGCCATGTGGCTGGGCATTAAACGCGAAGACCTGGTTAAGCCTGTGAAGAAAGACGACCCCGCTGCTGAAATAGAAGAAGGCTGACGCCGTTAACACTCGCAGCCACTGAAAAGGTCTTATCAAGCGAAAGCCCCCGGCAACGAACGTTACCGGGGGCTTTTAGCTTGGCTTAAATATACGGAATTGCCTAAAACTGCATTACTGGCAAACGTAACTAAACAATTGTTTATTACTGGCCAGTTGCTTTCACAACATAAGCAGTTACCGCCTCCATATCTTCCTGGCTTAAAGAGTTGGCAAACGAAGGCATGGCACCCATACCCTCTTTCAGTACTTGCATAATGCGATCGGCACTGGGTTTGAGCTCGTCAAGATTAGGGCCAATGGCGCCCTGCGAGCCCGCATCTTTCAAAGTGTGGCAAACAGCACAGGCGGGTACAGCTTTGCTGACAAACAACTCTTTCCCGCGTTGCAACTGAGCATCGCCAGCCCAGGCTGCCGAGGACATCAATAAAGACAAGCTTGCAAAAACAACAGCAACTTTCATGAACAAACCTTTATTCAAGTAACATTAATTTCAACCATGTGGTCTTGCCAGCTATTGTTGTTGTACCCGCGATTATTTTCCGCGCGTTCAGCAGGCTGGGTTTCTCCGGCCGCATTGGTTGTACGACTGGCCAGATTATAACGACCGGGTTTCAAGTTGGCTGTAAAGGCAAACTGGCGCCAGGCATATTTGCCTAAATCGGGGCCCACGAACTGCGCTTCCTGCCAAGATTTTCCGCCATCAAGCGATACTTCAATTTTGCTTGGGCTATCCATGCCACCCATTGCAACACCGCCAATTACAACCGAGCCTGCCTTAACCTGAGTATCGGGCGACGAAGGAGAGGTAATCCACGACTTGGGGGGCATTTCCCAAATTGACTCGTGCTGCGGCCCGCCTTTTTCCCCAACCTCAGAGAATCGGTAGCTGCTTTGTTGAATTCTGGCAGGCGATTGATCTTTGGTAAACGCCAGTTTCTTAATGTACTTGACATTATTTACCCCGGTGTAGCCGGGGACAATTAAGCGTAACGGCCCGCCGTGCGCCAATGGCAAAGGCTCGCCGTTAACTTCCCAGGCCAAGATGGCGTCTTTCATCGCTTCTAACGGTACAGAACGCTCGATCATGACGGTATTGGGATCCAGGCCTGCAGGAATGTCTTCACCGCCTGTACCGGTCATGTACACCATGCCATCGCTTACGCCGCCCAAAGCCTCTACCAAATTAGCAATGGGAACCCCTGTAAAAATGACACACCCGGCCGCGCCAACCGTCCATTGCGTGCCGCCCGGATTATGCGGAAAATATGCACGCCCGTTGCCAGAACATTGCAACACCATTGGCAGCGCCTGCAAACCCATTTCTTTCAGTTCTGCCACGGTAAACGAGCGTGGTTTTCCCACACCTTCCACACTTATCTTCCAGGCGTTGGGGTCGTCGGTAATACTTGCCGGAGGCGGCGTAACGTTGTTCCGAATAAATAAACGGTTCAGCGGGGTGATAACGCTGCTACCAACGGCATTCCGACGTGTTTCAATGGTATTGGCGCTGTGCACGATTAGGCTGTTTGCGTCTTTCCATTTGGCGTAGTCGGGCAACGGTTTTGCTTCGGATACCGGTTGCGGATTTGACTGCGATGCGGGCTCGGTCGAGTCGGCACGTGCGACCGAACTTATTCCGGCCCAAGCTGCAGCAGCCCCGGCTGCGGCCAATACTCGGCGACGAGGGGTATTGATTTTTTCCTGCATGGCAACCTCCTGAGGTGCAAGGTGAAAAAACAAACACAAACTTCTTATTATTTTTAATAATGAGCATATTTCCTGAGCACTGAAAGAATTATACGACCAAGCGCAAGAACAAACCATGCACAAGCGTTACAATGGCAACTGTTTCAACATTGCCCCCGGGATCAACACCCGTTTCGGCCTAAATCATGCAAGAAATTCCACTCAAACGTTTCCCCTCGCCCGCAAACGCACCCCAAGCTGCCTCATCCGACGTTAACAACGGCTCTGGCACGGCTGAACCTGGCACAGCCCCACGTAAAGTTTTCATTAAAACTTTCGGCTGCCAAATGAACGAATACGATTCTGACAAAATGCTTGACGTTCTTGGGGGTAAACAAGGGGTTGAAGTTACGCAAAACCCCGACGAAGCCGATGTCATCCTTTTCAATACCTGTTCTGTGCGCGAAAAAGCCCAGGAAAAGGTGTTCTCCGACCTGGGCCGTGTACGGCACCTGAAACAAGCCAACCCCAATCTGGTAATAGGCGTGGGCGGTTGCGTAGCCAGCCAGGAAGGCGAAGCCATTGTGCAACGCGCACCATTTGTTGATGTTGTATTCGGCCCGCAAACTTTGCATCGGCTACCACAGCTTATTAACAAACGACGCCAGTCGGGTCGCGCTCAGGTCGATATCAGCTTCCCCGAAATTGAAAAGTTCGACGCTTTGCCACCGGCACGTATTGAAGGCCCAACGGCGTTTGTGTCTATTATGGAAGGTTGCAGCAAATACTGCACTTTCTGTGTTGTACCGTATACCCGCGGCGAAGAAATTTCCCGTCCTTTCGACGACGTACTGGTCGAGGTCGCCGACCTGGCCGACCAGGGTGTTAAAGAGGTCACGCTACTGGGGCAAAACGTAAATGCCTACCGCGGCCCAATGGGCGACACTAATGAAATTGCAGATTTCGCCATGTTGCTGGAATACATTCACGATATTCCAGGTATCGAGCGTATCCGCTACACCACTTCGCACCCCAAGGAGATGACCGGGCGCCTTATCGAGGCACACGGCAAATTGCCTAATCTGGTTCCTTTCCTGCATTTACCAGTTCAAGCGGGTAGCGACCGTATTCTGGCTGCAATGAAACGCGGCTACACAGCACTCGAGTTCAAATCAATCGCACGCCGTTTAAAAGCCGCTCGCCCGGGCATCATTCTGTCATCCGATTTTATTGTCGGTTTTCCTGGCGAAACTGAAGCCGACTTTGAACAAACCCTGCAGCTCATTCGTGATGTCGGTTTCGATCAATCATTTTCTTTTGTATATTCGAAGCGGCCTGGCACGCCTGCTGCCGACCTGGAAGACAACACAACCAAAGAACAAAAACTCGAGCGGCTTTATCGTTTGCAAGCCCTTGTTAACAAGCAAGCGGCGGCCATTGCTGAAGGAATGCTGAATACAACCCAACGCGTATTGGTAGAGGGCCCCTCGAAACGTAACCCTAACGAGCTTATGGGGCGAACAGAAAACAACCGTATCGTGAACTTCCCGGCGCCCCCAGAGCTTATTGGTCAAATGCAAAATGTACGCATCACTCAAACCAGTGCCAACACCCTGCGTGGCGAGCTAGATTCATGACCAAAAGCGCACGCCGGAATAAACCGGTTACCGTTCGGCTTGATGGCGACAACATGCATCTGGCCAACCTGTGTGGCCCCCTAGACGAGAATTTGCGCCAAATAGCCGACGGCTGGAATGTTCAGCTTAGCCGCCGGGGCAGCCAGGTTGCCATTGAAGGTGAACAGGCGAAAGCCGCCGCCCAGGCACTAGAGTGGTTCCACGAACGTGCCGTTCATAAAGCCCTTACCATCGACGACATCCAGCTAGGTCTGGTCGAGCTGGGTGCCGGGCGCAGCCAGGCAGATGATCCCCGCAAAATTGAACCATTACCAGAACTTCCCCCCGTTGACGACCAAAGCATGGACTTGGTACTGCGCACGCGCCGTACCGATTTACGGCCGCGTACACCGCGCCAGCGCGACTACCTGAACAATATTCTGAAGCACGATATTACGTTCGGCGTAGGGCCAGCGGGCACGGGCAAAACCTGGTTGGCGGTAGCATGTGCCATCGACGCTCTAGAGCGCGAATCTGTACAGCGGCTTATTCTTACTCGGCCCGCCGTCGAGGCCGGCGAGCGGCTGGGTTTTTTGCCTGGCGATTTAGCCCAAAAAGTCGACCCTTATTTACGACCGCTTTACGATGCTTTATACGACCTCATGGGGTTCGAGAAAGTACAGCGCCTGTTCGAAAAACAAACCATTGAAATTGCCCCGCTGGCGTATATGCGCGGGCGCACGCTCAATCACTCGTTTGTCATTCTTGATGAAGCGCAAAACACCACACCGGAACAAATGAAAATGTTCCTGACGCGTATTGGTTTTGGCAGCAAAGCCGTTATTAATGGCGACCCATCGCAAATCGACCTGCCCAAAGGCAACCCCAGTGGCTTAACGCATGCACTTGAAGTTCTGGAAACCGTTCAGGGCATCGCCAGCACCCGTTTCACCAGCGGCGATGTAGTTCGTCACCCCTTGGTAGCCCGCATTGTCGACGCCTATGAAAAAGCCAGCCTTAAAACAGGGCCCTGAACTAAGTTTATCGGTTCAATACGCTATGCCCGACAGCGCCTTACCTCGCTGGCGTATACGGCGTTGGGTGCAAGCTGCGCTTAATTCAGTGGCTAACTTAACCGCGGTAAACCGCGCAAGCTTTACCTTGCGCTTGGTAGACGAAGACGAAGGGCGCGACTTGAATAAACAGTTCCGCAACCGAGACTACGCCACGAATGTCTTAACATTCGAGTACGGCGTTCAGCCCGATGCCAGCCTAATGGCCGACATTGTGCTGTGTCTTCCAGTATTGCACAAAGAGGCCCAGGCCCAACACAAATCGGTTCATGCCCATGCTGCACACCTAACCATACATGGGGTGCTGCATGCATTGGGATACGACCACCAAAACGAGCCTGAAGCACAAGAAATGGAAGCCATCGAAGCCCAGATTCTGACAAGACTGGGCTTCACAGACCCCTATCGGGTTTTGCCCGAATCCCACTGAAAGCAATCCACTTTTTCGGTTATGCTAGATACTCCAGTAACTCGTCCTGCGGACAATGTCAGACTCCACCCCCCCCGACCCTGAACCTAACTCGGCCAAGCCGGCCACTAAATCATTCCTGGGGCGAATTCTGTCTCGCATTCGCCCTGAACCCGAAGACCGCGAAGACATCAAGGCACTACTCGAGGCTGCCCACGAGCGCCACATTATCGACGAAGATTCCTATGCCATGATTTCCGGCGCCCTTGAAGTCGTTAACCTCACGGCAGGCGACATCATGGTTCCGCGGTCCAAAATCGACATGCTCGACATTGGCAAGCCTCTTTCAGAAATCTTGCCGGAAATTATCGAAACGGGCCACTCGCGCTTTCCCATTTTTGAAGACGATCGCGACAACATCGTGGGCATTTTGCTGGCCAAAGACTTGCTGTTAACCATTACCAATCCTGCCATCGACTTACGCCCACTTATTCGTCCCGCTGTGTTCATTCCAGAATCCAAACGGCTGAACATCCTATTGCACGAGTTCCGCAACAATCGCAACCACCTGGCTATTGTTATTAACGAACACGGTGGCACCGCCGGGTTAGTTACCATGGAAGACGTACTTGAACAAATCGTTGGCGATATTGAAGACGAGTTCGACGAAGACGCGGAAAAAACCATTTTCCAAACCGGTAGCAATAACTGGCGCGCAATGGGTATTACAGAAATAAACGTGTTCAACCGTTCTTTCAACGCCACATTGCCAACAGACGAATACGATACGCTGGGCGGCTGGGTAACGGCGGAACTGGGCCATATCCCGCGGCGCGGCGATACGGTTCATAGAGAAGGCCTAATCATTACTGTTGTAGGTGCCGACGCCAAACGCGTCCTTTGGCTGAACATTCAACACGACGAAAATTCCACGCTTGCCACCCCCAATGACAACGACTGAAAGCCGGTTTTATCGCATTCGCGAGGCAATTCAACCTTTGTTGCTTGGCACTGCTCATGCCTTCACTTTTTCAAATGGGCCGTTGCCGGCATGGCTGTTGCCATATGCGCAAATTCTCATACTAGTATTTCTTGCGCGTCATATATGGCAACGCCCCAGCACAAAACAAGCCGTCGCATCCGGCTTCCTCTTTGGGTTTGGTCACTTCGCGCTGGGTTTTTACTGGCTGTACATCAGCCTGCATCACTTTGGCGGGCTTGCGCCTGTGCTTTCAGTTGCCGCAGTACTGATACTTGCCGCCGCAATGGCGCTGTATCCCGCATTGGCCACGGGCTTTGGCTACTTCCTTACGCGCAAGCTACGCCAACCCGGCGGCCACTTTCTAGGCTTGGTCCTTAGCGCCGCTATTTGGGCATCTTGCTGGGCATTAACAGAATGGTTGCGTGGCACTTTATTTACCGGCTTTCCCTGGTTGAATATTGGCTATGCCCATGCCAGCGGCTTGCTGGCCGGCTGGGCGCCTGTGCTGGGTGTTTATGGTGTCGCCTGGTTGGCGGCATTTTGCGCCGGCGCAATTGCTTTGTTAATTCAAGCACACAAAACGGCGGAAGACAGCCGCGCTGCGGCTGCCGTTGCGTTGGCTATAGTACTAAGCCTGGCTGGTTTCGGCTTGTCGCAACTTCACTGGTCTTCGCCTGCCGGTAACCCACTTTTAATTCGGCTGGTGCAGGGTGGCGTGCCGCAATCTATGAAGTTCGATCCTGAACGCATGCAGCAAGGCATTCAAACCTATATGGAATTGGCTGCCCTGCCCCCTAAACAGGCAGATGCCGAACCCCAGATCATTATTCTTCCCGAAACGGTAATGCCGCAGTTTCAAAACCGTTACCCGCCGCCAGTATGGCAAGAATGGAAGAACATCGCCCAAACAAGAAACGCCACAATCATGATGGGCATTCCTATTATCAACACAAATGATAAAGGTACGCGCTATACCAACAGCGTTATTGCGTTTAATGCCGACACTCCGTTACAAAAACTTATTTCAGGCACTACAAAGCACCGCTACGACAAGCATCATCTGGTGCCCTTTGGGGAATTCGTTCCACCTGGGTTTCGATGGTTTGTTAACGCCCTGAATAT
Source organism: Pusillimonas sp. (assembly GCA_002694155.1). GTDB lineage: Bacteria > Pseudomonadota > Gammaproteobacteria > Burkholderiales > Burkholderiaceae_B > Neopusillimonas. The sequence continues at coordinate 11,046 of NZLH01000203.1, forward strand.
TCCTTTAGGAGACTTCAATCGCGGCAACACGCGTCAAACCTTGTTTGCTTTGAATGGCCAGATGATTGCGCCCAATATCTGTTACGAAGACGTATTCGGTGAAGAGATCATTCCCGCACTGCAAGACAGCGAACAGTTCGGCCCAGGCGCAACCTTATTGGTTAACGTCAGTAATCTGGCATGGTTTGGCAATACCTGGGCATTACGCCAACACCTGGAAATAGCGCGTATGCGCGCGCTGGAAACCGCTCGACCGATGCTAAGGGCTACGAATACCGGTATGACCGCTGCAATTAACCCTAACGGCGATGTCCGGGCTGTTTTATTACCGGAGCAACCCGGGGTGCTTGACGTTGAGGTTCAGGGCATGCATGGCTTAACCCCCTATGCCCAATGGGGCAACTACCCAATACTGGCTTTAAGCCTGCTACTCGTCGCTATCGGCGTCGTATCCGGGCGGCAGTCCGGAATAAAGTAGTGTTGTGAAATCATCGGCGGGAATAGGCCTGGAGAACAAATAACCCTGGCCGTAATCGCAACCGATTTGCGTTAACAAGTCTCGTTGTGCAACGGTTTCCACACCCTCGGCAATGACTTTCAAACCCAGCTTATGGGCCATAACAACAATTGCCTCGCATAACACCAAGTCTTCTGAATGCGCTGAAAGATTCCGCACAAAAGATTGGTCAATTTTCAGGAAGTCGATATCCATTTTGCGCAAATACGCAAGCGACGAATAGCCAGTACCAAAGTCGTCTAGTGCAACCTGAATTCCTGCATCGCGAAATGCCAGCAACTTATCGCTGGTGACGTTGGAGGCATCGATCAGCATACGTTCGGTTAGCTCGACCACAATACTACTGCCTGGCAACCCAAGTTGCTCCAGGTATGCAATCCATTCCGTTTCATTCAAACCTTCACCACGAAACTGAACAGGCGATACATTCAGGCCCACCTGAAAGTCGGTAAATCCGTGGCGGAACCACTTAGCTAATTGGTTAGCTGCGGTTCGGAAAACCCACTCGCCAATCGAGATAATCATGCCGCTGTCTTCAGCAAACGGAATGAAATAAGCGGGGCTGACAAAACCTTTTTCGGGGTGCCTCCAGCGTATCAGCGCCTCTGCCTTAACCACCTTGTGTGTTTGCAGATCAACTACAGGCTGGTAATGCAGTAACAGTTCATTGTGGTCCAGCGCGCCCAAAAGATCTTTCGACAAACGTCTGCGCTCACGCGCCGCATACTGCATGTTTGGATCGTAGAATCGAAACTGGCTGCGTCCGGCCTCTTTTGCAGCGTACATCGCCAGGTCTGCGTATCGCATTAACGGTTCCGTATCGTTGGCGTGGTCGGGAAATACGGCAACACCAACACTAGCGGAAAGATAGGCAACCGTGTCTTTCAGGCGGTAGGGTTTAGCCAAAGTATGCAACACCTCTTCACAAATACGTTCGACCACCTCGTTACCCACTACCCCGCCCACAACAATCACGAACTCGTCGCCGCCCAAACGGGCCACTGTGTCTGACTCGCGCACCGAACGCACCAAGCGATGCGCCACCTGACGCAGCACTTCGTCGCCCATATCGTGCCCAAGACTATCGTTAACCTCTTTAAACAAATCAAGGTCAAGAAAAATTAATGCCAGTTGCGTGCGGGTACGCAAGGCGCGCGATTTTTCTATTTTTAAACGATCTTCCAACAGCTTGCGGTTGGGTAAACCAGTTAAGTGGTCGTAATTGGCCTGGCGCCAAACCACTTCCTCTGTGCGTTTTTTTTGCGTGATGTCGGAAAACACACCAATTCGACAACGCACAGACCCATCATCGTTATACGACGTGTTGATGCTTAAGCTCTCAACATACTCATCGCCGTTCTTGCGACGATTCCATATTTCGCCGCGCCAGTGCCCGGTTTTCAGCAACGCGCCCCACATGGCCTTGTAGAAATTTTCATCGTGGCGACCTGAGCTAAGAATGTTCAAACGATGACCAATGACCTCGTCCAGTGCGTAACCTGTAATATCGGTAAACGCTGGGTTCACCGTAATAATGACCCCGTTGGCATCGGTAATAACCATGGCTTCACTACTGTGCTGGTACACCAATGACGCCAAATAGGCAGATTCTGCATCGGCTTTGCGTTGCGTAATGTCCAACATTAACCCCACCATTACAGCATCGCCAGCCATGGTCATGCGAGACCCGAACACCTCAACATCGATATAGCCGCCATCTTTGCAACGTGCCTTACGCTCGTAGTGAATTTCGCGAACCTCGCCCGACAAAGCCCGTTTTATGTTCGACTCAACCAAATGGCGCTCGTCGTGCGAGACGATATCCATAATGGTCATTTCGTGCAGCATCTCGTCACGCTGATAACCCAACATTTCAAGCAATTTGGAATTCACATAAACAAAGCGACCATCGCGAACTATGTAGACGCCAATAACTGCGTTTTCGGCCAAACCACGGAAAAGCGCTTCGGTACCGTCCAGTGTTTCCATGCTTTGTAAAGCGGTGGCGGTTTCAAGCAACGTGGGCATAGTCATTAAGCAAGTTAAAAGAAGTAAATTAACCGATTATTATCGCCTGAAGATTACTTTAATACGAAGATTTTGCGAGTAGAAACCTTGCGTTCAATCAAAGAGGACACGAATACACAGCTTAAATACACAAACAACCGAACATTTCTACTTGGCACGTAAAAGCGCGTACCAACCTCGTATATAAGCGGACATTTCTATTTAGCAGAAACAGGACATTCTCACGTTGCACTGACATTTAGGCAGGGTTGGTGTCACTGTCACTGACAGGTGGACTTGCGCAGAAAAAAAAATTAGTGCATAATTTCGCTTCTTTGCAGCACAGCCGTTTGCAACGGGGGTATAGCTCAGCTGGGAGAGCGCTTGCATGGCATGCAAGAGGTCAGCGGTTCGATCCCGCTTACCTCCACCAAAACAGCTGGCAAAGAAATGTGCAGTAAAAAAAATGTGTTATACTGCGCAACTCAATTTGTCCTGTCCCCTTCGTCTAGAGGCCTAGGACACCACCCTTTCACGGTGGGTACAGGGGTTCGAATCCCCTAGGGGACGCCAAAAATTTTGGCATTGGTTAGGCACCATTTACCGCTGCGGAGCGGTAGTTCAGTTGGTTAGAATACCGGCCTGTCACGCCGGGGGTCGCGGGTTCGAGTCCCGTCCGCTCCGCCAAAGAATTCAAAAACCCCGTGTCTACGACGCGGGTTTTTTATTGGCCGCTACCCGCAAAGAGGGAGGGCTCTACCCCAGAAAAGGGAAATGGCATTCGGCCTTCTGCCCCTTATCAAGACATACGCATTCACTAA